>CALIRS010000170.1 GCA_938042205.1 uncultured bacterium
TCTAATGCTAAAGTATTATATTATTTTGCATAGAACATTCTTATTGTATTTTGTGCATACTTAAATTTAATTCCGTTGAGGGTAAATTAGGGAGAAATATTTTCAATGTTCCAAATAGTTGTTCTCCATCTATAACACACAAAGAACATCTATGTTGTAAAGGTTTTTGTCAAAAATCTTAATCTTTGGTCTTTTTTGTATGTTGCTCAAATTACAGATACCTAAGGACATGTTGTTATAGAACCAGGAAGTATTATTGGTGTTTCTTCCTTTTCTTAAGCCTGTGTTTCAGAGGAGTAAAATTTTCCATTTTTGTTTTCTGGAGTTATTACTGTAAACAGTAACACTTTCTTTTGAACTTATTCAAGAATTCCTGTAAGATACCGTTAATTAAAGTAGTAAAGATGAAGCTTAAAAACATTGCAGGGACAGAAACAGTGATATTAATTACCCTTATGAGAAAATCATTTTCGTTTATGCTTCTCATTTTTCTTGTGGCTTTTGCAATCCTTCAAATTCCCACTATTGCTTACGGGGAAATTAATTTCTTCGTTAGAGGTCACGGCTATGGGCACGGTGTAGGGATGTGTCAGTATGGTGCCCAGGGCATGGCTTCACAGGGTAAAAAGGCAGGAGAGATTTTAAATTTCTACTTTTCTGGTACAAGCATAAAACAGTATCCGGATCAAAAAGTTACCATGCGTATTCTCATTGATCAGAAATCCGCACTTTCTCTTTCAGGAACTAAAAAAATTACCTTAATAAATGAAAACACAGGTGGTACCATCTATCAAGGGGGAAGCGCCTCTTCAAATGAAATCCTGAAGCTTGAAAATATAAAAACTCAGACAGGCGATACTCTAATTAAAGTTTCTAAAAAGAATTCTGACGGCAATTTTACTGTGATTGGTTCTTATTCAGGTCCGGTTAAACTTACAGGTGAAGAATATGTAAGCTACCTTGAAGATAAAAGATATAATTACTCAGGCTATCTAAGGGTTCTTATTTCTGGAACCTCACTTTTACTTATTAATTATGTTGACCTTGAAACATATGTTTACGGAATAGCAGAAATGCCATCGAGCTGGAACATAGAGGCTCTTAAAGCACAGGCAATTGCTGCAAGAACTTATGCTTATAAGAAACATTTAATCCCAAGAAGTTCCAGTTATGACATTAAAGATGATGTGAGTGACCAGGTTTACATCGGAATGGGCAAAATAACAAGCTCTTATGGAACAAACTGGAAAAACGCCTGCGATGCCACAAAGAAACAGATTCTTTATTATGGAAGCGGCGTCGCCAGTGTTTATTATCATTCAACCTGCGGGGGGCATACCGAAAACTCAGAAGATGTGTGGTCAACCGCTTATCCATACCTGAAAGGTGTTCAATGTGTTTACTGCACTAACTCACCTTACAGAAACTGGGAGACCTCAGTTACCCTTTCCAGGCTCAAATCGGTCTTTAGTGAGCCTGATCTTGTAAAAGCTATTGTTATAGAAAAAATAAAAGATAGAAGGGTTCGCTACGTAAGGCTTTATCGAAGCGATGGTTCATATCGGGATGTTAGAGGAAGCGATTTCCGAACCAGGTTAGGCTTAAGAAGTACCTGGTTTGAAATTGCCACATCAGCAATCAGAATAAATGGTTCTGATCGCTACATGACATCTGTGGAGGTTTCGAAAAAGACATTCAACTCAGCCGAAGCTGTAGTTATTACATCAGGGGAGACGTTTCCTGATGCACTTGCAGTTACTCCTCTCGCTGGAGTATTAAATGCTCCCATCCTTCTTGTCGGAAGAAATTATTATCCTTCCTCAGTTAAATACGAAATCAAAAGGTTGCAACCTTCTAAGGCTTTTGTTATTGGAGGTGAATCAGTAGTATCTCCATCTGTAAAAAGTGGTGTTCAAAATACTCTTATATCTCTTTATTCAAATACGACAAGGATTTACGGTGCGGATCGATTTCTAACGAATCTGGCAGTGATAAGGGAACTAAAGAAGATTAAAGACCCTGCTCCTGATAAAATATTTATTGTGAACGCCTACAGTTTTCCAGATGCTCTTACTATTTCAGGAATAGCTTATAAAACAGGGTCTCCTATTGTAATGACTGACGGGAAGAAAATAGCCAGTTATCTATTTGATGAAATAAAGGACCTTCCTTTAACAAAGGTAATCATTGTTGGTGGCACTTCCGTAGTAAGTACTCAACTTGAGGAGTCTCTTAAAAACGTATTTCCAGGGAAGGTAGAGCGTTGGGCTGGAAGAGATAGATACGAGACATCAACCGTAGTAGCAGAGAAATCATTGCTTTCTGAATACGGTTTCTCCTTTGAAAACGTGGTTATCACAAGCGGAGAAAACTTTCCAGATGCGCTTTCTTCCGGTAGCTTTACAGGTAGAAGTTGCATGGTTTCATTGTTAACGCCAGCCAAAAGAGCCGCTTCATCTGTTAAACAGTTTATTAAGAATAAAGATCCAGAAAATATCTATATAATTGGCGGATACGGCGCTGTAAGCGTTAATGCTGAAATTGATTTGTTACTTCCGTAAGCACTCATTAAAGGACTGTTTTGTTTGGGCTAAAGAAGCAGAACAGCTTTTCCGAAATATAAAACAGGTAAATCAGATGAGAGGCCGAAAAATCAACATAAGAAAAATACTACTGATACTTCTAATAATAGGACTTTTTTTCTCTGGAAGAGCTTTATTATTTGCTATGATCATTATTGATCCCGGACATGGAGGTTCAGATCCAGGTGCCACTGCTACTCAAGATTCAACAACGATCAAAGAAAAAAATCTTAACCTGAAAGTTGCTTTGCTTCTCGCAGAAGAACTTAAAAGAAGAGGTTACAGCATAAAAATGACTCGTGAGACGGATGTTTATGTGACATTGAGTGAGAGAAGCGAGATATCAAATACGTCAAATGCAGACATTTTTGTGTCAATCCATCAGAATTCTTTTACAAGCAGCTCAGCAAGAGGCGTAGAAGTGTATTACTATCCGGGAAGCGTGTTCGGGAAAGCGCTTGCGGAGAAACTGAGTACTTCCTTAAGTGAAGCTACAGGATTGAAAAATCGCGGAGCTAAAGAAGCAAATTTCTATGTATTGAGAAACACGAAGGCTATTGCGGTGCTTGTAGAATGCGGATTTATGTCAAACCCTGACGAACTAAGATTATTAACCAATCCCGATTTTCAAAAGAAAGTAGCGAATGCAGCAGCTTCCGCTATCGATAAGTTTGTTCTCGAGGACCTTTATTCTTCTAAGATAGAAAGGTTTAATGGTAGAAACCGATATGAAACTTCAGCCGAAATATCTAAAGCTCTTTTTTCTGCGGCTGAGAGTGCAATTATTGTGAGTGGTGATGCTTATCCTGATGCAGTGGTTGCTTCCGCTCTTGCTGGCTATTTGAATGGCCCGATACTTTTGAGTAATTCAAATTCTCTACCTGGCGTTATAGAAAGTGAACTTGTTAGATTGAAGGCAAAAAAGGTTTATATAATAGGTGGAACAGGGGTAGTATCGGAATCAGTTGCTTCAAAGATTAAATCTCGTGGAGTTTCAGTATACCGTATCGCAGGAATAGACAGGTATAAAACTGCTATTGAAGTTGCTAAATATTTGAATTCTCATAGTAAGATAAATGGGGTGTTTTTGGTAAACGGCATGAGTTTTGCCGATGCTGTCGCTGCTTCTAACCTGGCTGGAGCTGCTGGTTTTCCTATACTTTTTACAAACAGAACGAGGTGTCCGGAAAGTGTTGTTGATTTTATCAATAGTCTACAGTCAGGCAGAGAAGAGGTTGAAGTCATTGCGATAGGTGGAACGGCTGTTATTTCCGACTCCGCTTATGAGGTTTTTGAGAAAGGAAGAAGAATATATGGTAGTGACAGGTATGAAACTTCAGTTCTGGTTCAGAAAGAAGCTATATCCAGATTTAAATTTGGAGTCGAAAAAACATGCTTTGCTAATGGTGTCGATTTTAGTGATGCCCTGTGTATGAGCACAGCTGGCTTTGGGCTTAGAAGCGTCCTTCTTCTTACTCCTCCGGATAGACTAAATTCTAAAACGCGGAATTTTATTTCGGAGAACTCAAAGCAGATTTCCAGGTTTCTTCTGGCCGGGGGTGACAAAGCTATTACCATAAGTTGTGCCAGAGAGATTGCAATCGCACATCTAAATCAATAATAGGGTCTGACCTCAAAACTACTTGATTACAATCGACTTAGAGCTGATACTTTATACATGAAAGTTTGGCTGCCACACGTTTTTAAAAAGCGTCGTCACGTAGGTGATTATTTTAAAATAACTCAGGCAGGAACAATTACCGGGGCGGCAGATAATGATCCTTCAGGTATTGCTACTTATACGCAGATAGGTGCGCTTACAAGGTTTTCCCAGCTCTGGCTGATGATTCTTACGATCCCTATGCTTATTGAAGTTGAAGAAATGTCTGCCAGAGTGGGAGTGGTGGTTAAGAAAGGTCTTGCACATGTTATTAAAGAATACTATGGAATGATATTTGCTGTTCTAGCATCCATTATCCTTCTAATATGCAATGTTGCTACCATTGGAGCTGACCTCGCTGGTATGGCAGCGGCACTTGACCTTTTGACAGGAATTTCCTGGTATTTATATATAATACCTATTACTATCTTTATTAGCTATTTTCTGGTAACGAAAAATTATCATTACGTAAGTCGTCTTCTTTTTATTATGACACCTTTTTTGCTTCTCTATGTCGTCTCATCAGCGCTGGTAAAGCCGCCGTGGATAGAGATTATAAGAGAAACTTTTATCCCTGAAATTCAATTCAACTCCACCTATTTGACAGCAGCGGTTGCGCTTCTGGGAACGACGATCTCTCCTTATCTTATTTTCTGGCAAACCACGGAGGAAATTGAAGAAAGGAAAACCTTATCACATCTTAGAGGAGAAAATTCAGGCGTAATTTCAGGAATGGTATATGCCAATCTGATTTTCTATTTCATTGTGTTATGTGCCGGGGCAACAATTTATGGGAAAGTTTCTGCAGAGGGCATAAGAACTGCTGCAGATGCAGCTCTGGCTTTAAAACCGGTTGCTGGTGATCTGGCATGGCTGCTTTTTTCAATCGCTCTACTGTTTTCAGGGCTCATTGCGATACCTGTTCTGGCGGCTTCTTCAGCTTATTCACTTGCAGAAATATTGGGCTGGTCAGGTAGCTTGAACAAAACTTTTGCCCAGGCAAGAAGCTTTTATTTGGTTATGATAATGTCTCTTTTTGCAGGTGCAGCGTTTGTTCTCATCGGTCTATCGCCGATTCAGATGCTATATTACTCCCAGGTTTTACAGGGAATTTTAACTCCAGCGCTTATAATTTTTCTTCTCAAAGTTTGTAACGATAAAAGAATAATGGGTGAATATACCAATTCTCTCTGGGATAATTTTATAGGCTGGTTGACAGCTTCAATTATGATTTTTTTCACGGTAGCAATGTTTGTTCAGTTACTATTTTGATCTGCTACAAGCTCACGGTCTTTTAAAGCGACACAACCTTTAAGCTGTATAAAGATTTTTTAAGTATTTATCCAATACTTACTGACCTGCGAAATTCACAATTCAAGACCTGACCCCACTTTGTTCTGCTTTGCTCTAGTCTGGCAGTCCGGGAATAGTCTGGTAAAATATTTGAAATGAAGATTTACGAAAAGATCCTTAAAGAGCGCCAGGAGGCGCTTCACGATGAGGCTGTTATCGCATCGGCAACCAGGTTTTTAAGGAAAGAAATCCTTGAAAAAGCACTTTTTAAAGGGGAATTTATCCTCGCGAGCGGGAAACGTTCTGACTATTATCTCGATTTAAGATTAATAACTCTTTCAGGAAAAGCAAACTTTGTGGTGGGCTATCTCTTTCTGGCAAATTTGTTACCATGGGTGAAAGCAGTAGGAGGTCCAGCCATTGGAGCCGATCCTATCGTAGGCGCAATTACTACAGTCGCTCCAATATTTGGGAGAAAAATAGACGGTTTTTTGGTGAGAAAGGAAGCAAAAAATCATGGAAGAAAAGATTTTCTTGAAGGTCCGGTTAAACCTCCACTTGATGTCTGCCTGGTGGAAGACGTTATTACTACGGGAGCGTCAATATTTGATGCTGCTGAAAAGTTAACAGGAAATGGTTTTAACGTCATACAGGCTATTGCGCTGGTTGACAGGGAAGAAGGGGATGTAAAGTCAAGATTAGAAGCGATGAATATCGTTTATAAACCCATATTCCGAGCCTCCGAACTTTTATAGAAAAGTAACAGGTTGTACAATACGAAGAGATCTACGAGAATCTTCAGGGAGGAGATTTTATGTACTACCCAACTTTAAGAATGAGACGCTTGCGTCGCAATGAGAACCTGAGGAGGATGATCAGAGAGAATAGACTTTCAGTCGATGATCTTATTTATCCTCTTTTTGTGGTGCCGGGAAGAAATATTAAGGAGGAAGTACCATCAATGCCCGGCGTTTTTCGAGTTTCAATAGATGAACTGGTTAAAGAGGTTGAAGAAGTAGCTGCTCTTGAAATACCTGCAGTTATCCTTTTCGGAATTCCTGAAAAGAAAGATGAAGCGGCTTCAGGAGCTTATGATGAAGAGGGAATCATTCAGAAGGCGCTCCGGGAACTTAAGAAAAATGTACCAGACGTGATACTTATCACAGATGTGTGCCTTTGTGAGTATACAAGTCACGGTCATTGCGGAATTATAAAGGATGGCGAGGTTAATAACGATATTACCCTGGAAATACTCGCTCAAACTGCAGTGTCGCATGTAGATGCCGGGGCAGACATGGTAGCGCCATCGGATATGATGGATGGTAGGGTAGCGGCCATTAGATCTTCTCTTGACGAAAATGGTTACAAAGACATTCCCATCATGGCTTATTCCGCGAAATATGCTTCTGCATTCTACGGCCCCTTCAGAGAAGCTGCAGAATCTACTCCTCAGTTCGGTGATAGAAGGGGTTACCAGATGGATCCTCCTAATGTGCTTGAAGCACTTCGGGAAGTTGAGCTTGATATTGAGGAAGGGGCAGACATTGTAATGGTTAAACCTGCCCTGGCTTTCATGGATGTGATTCGCCAGGTGAAAGATGAATTTGGCTATCCAACTGCGGCATACAACGTTTCTGGTGAATATTCAATGGTAAAAGCGGCAGCGCTCAAGGGCTGGATTGATGAAAAGAAGATTGTTCGAGAAATACTCATTGGATTAAAGCGTGCTGGTGCTGACCTCATTCTTACTTATCACGCTAAGGATGCCGCCAGATGGCTTAAAGAGGGCTGGATCTAAAAAGTAATCGAATTTCTATAATTTTTATAGTATATTTGTTTCAGGTTTCAAATAGATGGGGGATTTCTAATGATTGATAAAGCGACCATGATGCCAGGTGGCAGTGCAAGCGGAGGAGCACCTCCTTTAAGGATGATTGCCTGGGAAGTTACTCGAGCATGCAACCTGGTTTGTGTTCACTGTAGGGCAGAAGCAATTTGTGAACCACCTCCGGGAGAATGGACAACTGAGGAAGCATACGGTTTCCTTGACCAGGTAGCTTCCTTTGCAAAACCAGTAATTATTCTTACCGGTGGAGATCCGATGATGAGAAAAGACATCTGGGATATTGCCCGGCATGGAACTGATTTGGGTTTAAGGATGGTCATCAGCCCAAACGGTACGCTAATTACTCCTGATACTCCGCAGGAGATAAAAAATGCCGGGATTATGAGAGTTTCTATAAGCATTGATGGTTCTTCTGCAGAAAGTCACGATAAGTTCAGAGGTGTGCCAGGTGCTTTTGAGGGTGCAATGCGCGGTATAAGCTACCTTCGCGACGCTGGTATTGGTTTTCAAATAAATACTACTGTAACTAAACACAATATTGGTGACCTCGAGGGATTGCTTTCACTTGTACAAAAGATAGGTGCTGAAGCCTGGCACGTTTTCTTATTGGTTCCCACAGGGCGCGCTAAAGATATGAAAGATCAGGAAATTACACCTGAGCAGTATGAAGAGACATTGAACTGGCTTTACGAAGTTCAGAGGGATGCAAAAATTTATGTTAAACCAACCTGCGCACCCCATTATTACCGGATATACAGACAAAGGGCTAAAAAAGATGGTTTACCTCTTGAGCCAAAAACTCAAAGTCATGGTCTTCAGTCAATGACCAGAGGTTGCCTTGGCGGAATCACCTTTATGTTTGTATCTCATATGGGAGACGCCTATCCTTGCGGATATCTGGAAGCCCCTGGTGGAAATGTGAGAAAACTCGGCGTTGAAAAAGTCTGGAAAGAATCAGAAGTTTTCAAAAGGTTGAGGGATTATGCTCAACTTGAAGGTCGATGCGGTGCCTGTGAATACGTACGCATTTGTGGTGGATGTCGGGCGCGCGCCAATGCTATTCATGGTGATTATATGGCTGAAGAGCCGTATTGTGTTTACGAGCCAAAGAAAATGAAGCTTATGGAGAAATCAAGGGGAAGACCTTAAGTTTTTAAAGCATCCAAAGATGGGGTTTTTGAGAAGAAATCCAGTTTATCTAATACGAACTGAGAATGAATTTTGCTCAAAGTTTAACATTTCCGAATTGGACTTCATCCATACGATTTCCTTTCCCTGCTTTGTCGTTGAAATGCTTCTTCTTGAAGAAGAACTTACCATCGTAGAAACGCTTTCCGAAATGGGTTTTCATCTTTTTGAAGAAAAGTCTGAAAGTATTGATCTCTCTTTCTACGGAAAAGATGGGCTGAATTACTGGCGGACATTTTTGTTTCTTTCCGAGGGCGAGGTAGAAAGACTAAGCTCACTGGCACCTGGAGAAAAAGCACCTGAACTCGCATTTGGTGTTTCTGAATCGGTAAGAAACTTTTTACGCCAGCCCGCTGCAATTGAAATTAATGGTAAAAAATTTGATCTTTCTCAAGGACCTTTGATTATGGGTATTTTAAATGTCACTCCTGACTCTTTCTATGGAGGAAGCAGAGTTCAGACACTGGAAAAAGCTATAGAGAGAGCGCGTATAATGGTTGAAGACGGAGCAGATATCCTCGATGTAGGTGGTCAGTCCACCCGTCCGGGATCAGAAATGATTTCTGCAGAAGAAGAACTTAAGAGGGTGATTCCAGTGATTAAGGAGCTGAAAAAGGCATTCGAAGTTCCGATTTCTGTAGATACTTTTTACCCTGAAGTAGCAGGAAAAGCACTTGAAGCAGGAGCTTCTCTCGTGAATGACGTTTTCGGATTTCGCTTTTCCGGGATGGTTGAATTCCTTGCTCAGGAAAGGGTACCGGCTGTTCTTATGCATATGAAAGGGGATAGCCCGAAGACTATGCAAGAAAATCCTTATTACTCAGACGTAATTGCTGAGATTTCTGCATTTTTTAATGAAAGAATTGATAACTTCGAAAAGGTAGGTGGAGATGTCGAGAAATTGATTCTTGATCCGGGAATTGGTTTTGGTAAACGTTATGAAGACAATCTCGAAATTATCGGAAATCTGAACACTTTTAAAGTGTTTGGGCGGCCAATTCTTGTCGGGCATTCAAGAAAGTCATTCATCGGAATTGCTCTTAAAGGCCTTCCGCCTGAGGAAAGACTTGAAGGAACGCTTTCGGCAGGCGCAATTGCTATTCTTTATGGAGCGAACATTTTAAGAGTTCACGATGTTAAAGAGGCAAAACGGGCTGCGGACCTGGCATTTGAGATAAAAAAGAAAGGAGCCAAATGTTAAATGCGTTGCTATCTTTCTCTTGGTACCAATCTCGGAGATAGGCTTGAGAATTTAAGAAAGGCATGCCATTTGCTTAAGCAAAACGGTGTCAGGATTGAAAAAGTAAGCAGTGTTTACGAGACTTCACCCTGGGGAATAAAAGAACAGCCAGATTTTTACAATATTTGCCTGGAGATTAGTACAGACAATCCACCTGAAAAACTGCTGGAAATAATAAGAAACATCGAAGTAATTGTTGGACGAAGATCTCAATTTGAGAGGTATGGTCCGCGAGTAATTGATATTGATATAGTATTCTGTGAAGGAAATAAAGTGGATAAAAAAGAGTTACAAATTCCTCATCCGAAAGCACATGAGCGTCCATTTGTGACGATTCCACTTTCCGAAATTGCACCGGAGCTAAAACTTCGGGGCAAAAAAGTTTCTTTGCTGGCAGTAAAACACCGCAAATTGAAAAGAGAAGGAGCGGTTCTTAAAAAAGTTTTTTTAAGTAAGTCACTTCTTTGATAAAATCGGGCAGAAATGGTGGTGATCTTGAAAAAGACACCAACCAGTGTGAAAAGGTCGTAAGATGAAATTGAAAAACCGCTTGGATCCTCGCCGGGGACTGAGACGGGGAATATTGCAAAATCGGAGCCAATCTTCCTCGTGCGAGGAAGATTTTTAATCTGGAGGTAGTGATGCCTGAAAAAAGAGTCACAGTAAGAACATTGAAAGAGATGAAGGGGAAAGGTGAAAAAATTGTTATGCTAACAGCTTACGATTTCACTACCGCAAGGCTTCTTGACGAAAGCGGTGTGGATGTGATTCTTGTTGGTGACTCACTCTCAAATGTGTTTCAGGGAAATGATACCACCCTTCCTGTAACCGTTGATGAAATGCTTTACCACACAAAGGTAGTTTCAAGAGCTGCAAGAAGAGCAATGGTTGTTGGAGATATGCCATTCCTAAGTTACCAGATTTCAGAAGAACAGGCTGTTTACAACGCCGGACGTTTCTTAAAAGAAGCAGGCGCTCAAGCAGTAAAGATTGAGGGAGGGCAGGAGATGACATCACTTGTAAAAAAACTTACCGCTGTCGGAATTCCGGTAATGGGGCACATTGGACTTACTCCCCAGTCGGTACACCAGCTTGGCGGATACCGATTGACCGGAAAGCTTCCTGAGGAAGCGAAAAAGCTGATGGAAGATGCAATTTCACTT
>CALIRS010000171.1 GCA_938042205.1 uncultured bacterium
AATCAAGGAAATATCGTAGAGTTCTTTCCCTAACATATAGATCAAATCATCCACGGTAACTATACCACTTAATCTACCTTCAGAATCAACGATCGGGAAGCGGCGCACTGCTTTATCTTTTACCTGTTCAAGAGCTTCAAAAACACCGAGTTCTTGTCTCAAAACTACTGGATTTTGAGTCATTATTTCCCGCACTTTCGTTGTGTAAGGGTCTTTCGAGTTTGCTACCACCTTCATGGTAATGTCCCTGTCAGTGAGTATTCCTACCGGAAAGTCTCTATCAACAACTACCAGGCATCCAAGATTCTTTTCTTTCATTAACGAAGCGGCATCATGAATAGTAGCCTCCGGAGAAATTGTTATCACCGGTCTGCTGGTGAACTCGGAGAGAGACATTGTTTTTTTCGCCCCCTTCCTTCTATCCTGTGATAATTTTACTACTTTCTGGTTTAATTTTTCTACCTTTCAAAGTATTTTACATGCTTGTTTAACCTTGAATCTCACATACTATTAAAAGACAAAAGGTCTTCTCTTTTTCTAAAGAAAATGGAGCCGGCGAAGGGAGTCGAACCCCCGACCTGGTGATTACAAATCACCTGCTCTGCCAACTGAGCTACGCCGGCTCAATAGCGAATAATAATACCAGCTTAAAGCACCTTTTTCAAAATTGCTGAGGCCTACTCCGTCAACTTACCCTGAGTTATCAAGAAGGTCTTTATAAAGTTTATCTAATTTCTTTTTTTCAGCTTCAGTCAACTGATCATAAAGAATATCTCTTCTTTTCAAAATCTCTTTAGATTTCTTCTTAGATCCGATCTTTTTAAATAATTCATCAGGTGTCATCCTAAAAGATTTATGCCGCAGAGCCCCGGTTTGTACCATCCAGTCTGCGCTTACAATATGGACTTCATTTTCTGCAGAAAGACTTTCTGCTTTTTTCAAGATTATTTCATCCGCCTTTTTCCCTTTCTCTGAATAAATACAAATCACGCGTCCAACTTTTCTTTCTGTCACCTCATCCTCCCCGGAATCAAAAACCACGTAGATGCTATCGTATACCGATAACCTTGAAGAATTCAGCATTTCTGCAAGCTTCTGAGGTGCCGCATCCCCAAAACTCCTCAAATCACTCAATCTAAAGATTACGTTATGCCCATCAACCAGTAAGACTTTCTTCTTGCTCAAGGATTCTTATGACTCCCCATTATTTCTGTGTTTGATTGCCCACTGATAGATTAAAATCGCATGACAGCTGGCCGCATTAAGAGATGTAGTATTGCCTGAACCCGATATCCTTACCAGGTAATCACATTCTTCACGCACTATTCGAGAAATCCCCACATCTTCTCCCCCCACTACAAAGGCACATTTCCGCGGTAGTTCTACTTCTTCGAGAGAAAAATCGGCATTAACTTCGGCGCCAATGACTGAAAACCCTGCTGCTTTCGCTTTCTTCAAGCTCATTGAAATATTTGCTACACGTGCCACAGGAATAAAAGACGTTGCACCTTGAGAAATCCTCTCTACTACAGGTGTTATCTGGGCTGACCTTTTTTTACGAATAATCATGCCCCCCACTCCCATAAATTCCGCTGTTCGAATAATATTTCCAAGGTTTTGAGGATCAATGACTCCATCCAGAAAAACCAGGCAAAATTTTTCAGAACCGGCTCCTTTTTCAATTAACTCCTCAAAATTAGAATACTTAAATTCCTCGATCTCTGCTGCTACATGCTGCTTTAGCCGACCAAGCTTTTCCTCAATCTCTTTTAAAGAGGCGATCACCAATCTAACATTTCTATCGTTTGCCAGATTTCTGATTTCTTCAACTCTTTTATTTTTTAAAGCTTCGTGAGAAATAAATACTCGATAAACTTTTCTTTTGCTCTTCAAAGATTCGATGACAGTATTAATCCCGGTGACTACCGCCAATGCGGCTTCTCCTTTCAAGATGGCTAAGTTTTTATTTTCCAGCGAGGGCCAAGAGGCGTATCCATAATTTCAATTCCACAAGCCATCAGGCGTTCACGAATAGCATCACCAACTTCATAATTCTTGTTCCGTCTGGCAATCTCTCTTAACTTTATAAGTTCCTCAATCGCCTCATCAGGGTCTTCAAGGTTTATACCATATTCTTTTGCCAGAGAAATGACTTCTTTCGTATAATCATAGACTACAAATCTTACTGCTCTTTCTCCCATAAACTTTTCAAATCGCTCAACATTAATTCCAAGGATTGAAAGTAAGCTTTTTACTTCTTTCGCACCTCTCTCAAGAGTTCCGATTTCGGGAAGTCGTGAATAATCTGAAATAGCAATGTTTAACTCTTTCACCAGGCCAAAGATTGCTGCCAGGGCTCGAGCAGTATTGAAATCATCCTCCATTGCAGAAACAAACTTCTTTCTTGCATCGAGTATCTGGCTCTTGAGAGCTTTTGTCTTCTCCTTTGAAAATTCTGAGTCAATATCTTCCTTCATGTTAGAAATTACACTAATACCCGAAAGACAATCACTGATTCTTTCAAGAGATTTTTTTGCCTCTTCAAGCCTTTCCTCTGAGTAATCAAGAGGACTTCGATAATGGGTAGAAAAATAGAATACCTTTAAAGTGTCGGGTCCGTAATTTTTGATCGCCTCACGCAAAAGAATAATGTTTCCTAGAGATTTCGCCATCTTCTCAGATTTTATTGTCAAAAGTCCATTATGCATCCAGTAACGAACAAATGGTGATTTGCCAAATGTCGCTTCAGCTTGTGCAATTTCGTTTTCGTGATGAGGGAAAATCAAGTCCTGACCACCGCCATGAATGTCAAACCCAAACCCTAAATACTTAATACTCATCACTGAACATTCAATGTGCCATCCAGGTCTACCAAATCCCCAGGGAGATTCCCAGGCTGGTTCTCCGGGTTTAGAAGCCTTCCAGAGTACAAAATCAAGTGGAAACTTTTTATAAGGGCTGGGATCGATACGTTCTCAAGCGCGCATTTCCTCAAGGGTTCGTCCTGAAAGCTTGCCGTAACTCTTGAACTTTTCCACTGAAAAGAAAACGTCATTTCCTGCTTTATATGCATAGCCCTTTTCCATAAGTTTCTTAATCATATCAATCATACCTTCTATGTGTTCCGTGGCTCTTGGCCTTACCTCGACTGGTAGAAGCCCCAGCTCAGAAACATCTTCAAGAAAAGCGGCTTCGTATTTGCGTGCTACATCTTCAAAGGAAATTCCCTCTTCCCGAGCACGGTTGATAATCTTATCATCAATATCTGTGAAGTTTGAGACACAGGTTACTCTATATCCC
>CALIRS010000172.1 GCA_938042205.1 uncultured bacterium
AATATAAGCGTTAGTGATGTAGCCTGTGGTTTTCAAAATGCTATTGCCGAAGTTCTGGCAGTAAAACTCAGGCGAGCAGTAATTAAGTATAAACCAGAGTCGGTTTTGACCGCTGGAGGAGTAATTGCCAATAGAGCAATACGCCTGCAAATTGACAGGGAGTTAGGAGATTTAGACATCCCGGTAAGTTTTCCACAATTTGAATATTGCACTGATAATGCAGCTATGATAGGTGCAAGGGCGGCAGATCTTTTTTTAGCAGGTAAAACCAATGATTTCAGTGCTGGAGCCTATTCTATAACCCGAACAGGTGTTTGAAAGTAGCTGTGGATATTGTGGATAACTTGTGAAAACTCGTGGTTAATTCAGGGTTTTAAGTTGTGAAAAAATTGTCTTCGAAAAAGGGTGAGTATGCATTTTTGAAACTTGCTTTCGAAGGTCAATCTTTGGTATTTTCTATGTTCCTAACAGTTTCAGCGGCAGTTATCTCAGCGGTTGCTTATGACCCCTTTCATTTTTATCTGCTATTACCGCTCGGTTTTGCTTTGCTTTTGAAGGCGACCGCTGAATCAAAAAGTACTGAAGAAGCAGCACTGATAGGTTTTACATACGGTTTTCTTTTTTATCTTTTTCTTTGTTGGTGGCTTGCCAATGTTCTCAATCTTTATTTTCTTCCTTTCCTGCTTTCTTTCTATGAAGCTCTTTTCATATGCCTTGCAGCGGCAATTTCCAGGCATTTCTTTGTGAAAAGAGAAGCAAACTGGCACTTCTTCCCGATGGCACTTCTCTTTTTCCTTGCAGAAAGGATCAGAGAAGCAGGCGAATTTGCCTTTCCATGGGCAAATTCGGGGGTGGTTTTTTCCGGTACAATTTTTTCTGAATCTCTTGAAATGTTTGGTTCCATAGGGGTTTCCTTTATAGTCTGGTTGATGGCTGCATCTTTGATTTCACTGATAATTCAGCGAAGGATTAGATATATGTTTATTTTTTTCATATTAATTCTTTTATTGTTTA
Source organism: uncultured bacterium (assembly GCA_938042205.1). GTDB lineage: Bacteria > Actinomycetota > Aquicultoria > SKW223 > SKW223 > CALIRS01. The sequence goes on from CALIRS010000172.1 coordinate 1,015, forward strand.
TTCCAGTGGGGATAGATTTTAATAGTGGTAAAGCTGAAAGAATGATATCGATTGCTGCAGGGCAGGAAAACCTAACACCCGAAGAAAAACATGAATCCGATCCAGCTAAAAGACAAAGCCGTAATTTTGAGAGTTTTTTTGAGCTCTATCATAAACTTCTCAATACTGAATCTTCTTTGATAGTGCTTCCAGAGTCATCTTTTCCTGATGAGCTTAATGAGGGGGATTTCTGGTTTGAGAAGTTAAAAAGAGATTCAATCGCGAAAAATAAAGTCATTGTGGTGGGGGCAATGGCATCTGAAAACGAGCGTCATTATAATCGAATTTATGTTTTCGACCATTACCAAGTGAAAATTTACGATAAGAGAAATCTTGTCCCTTTTGGTGAATATATCCCTTTAAGACCCTGGTTAAACTTTATAGATGCTTTTGTTTATAAGGTGGATCTTTCAAGAGGAAAGCGGGGAGGTGTTGCTAATACCAGTCTCGGCAAGCTCGGGATTGGAATCTGCTGGGAGTCAGCTCTGCCATGGTATGGAAGAAATCTGGCAATGAACGGAGCTGAATTGCTGATTTTTGTTACCAACGATAACTGGTATGGGAACTCGCCTCAAAACGTTCAACACTTTAGACACACCATTTATCAGTCAGATAGCACTGGTCTATCGGTGATACAATCGGCAAATGCCGGAGTAACCGGCTACTACTTCGATGGTAAATCCCGAAGCCTTCCACTCTGGAAGCATGAAATACTTGTCGGAAAAGTTCCACTTCAGAAGCCGAATAAAATCTTGCTTCTTTTTCAGTCGCTTATCGAAAAGGTTACCCTTGCAGTTTCTGGTCTGGTTTTTTTAATAACCTGGTGGAAGATAAAAATTAAAAATATTTAAAAATAACCTATTGACTTGTGAAAGACTTACTTTTATTCTTTTTAATGATATTAGCACTCTCCCCATTAGATTGCTAAATTAACAGTAAAGGAGGGATATTAATGAAGCTACGTCCACTTGAGGACAGAGTTGTAGTGAAGCCTATTGAGGTAGAGGAGAAGACGAAGAGTGGTATTGTACTTCCAGACACAGCCAAAGAAAGACCTCAGCAGGGAGAAATAATTGCAGTAGGACCAGGTCGCTATGAAGATGGGAAGAGAGTTCCCATGGAAGTGAAGGCTGGTGACATCGTAATTTACAGTAAGTATGGTGGAAGTGAGGTTAAAGTAGAGGGCGAGGAGTATCTTATTCTTTCAATGAGGGACGTTATGGCAGTAATCGAAAAATAATAGAAAGGAGGGAATTGAATGCCGAAACTGCTTGTTTATGACGAGAACGCAAGAAGGCATTTAGAAATTGGGGTTAATAAAATTGCGGACACCGTGAAGGTAACATTGGGTCCAAAAGGGCGAAATGTTGTCCTGGAAAAAAAGTTTGGTTCTCCGACAGTAACTCACGATGGGGTGACCGTGGCTAAAGAGATTGAGCTTGAGGATCCTTTTGAAAACATGGGGGCACAGCTTCTAAAAGAGGTCGCTACTAAAACTAATGATGTTGCGGGAGACGGCACTACCACTGCTACTGTTCTTGCTCAGGCTATTGTTCGCGAAGGTTTGAAAAATGTAGCCGCAGGAGCAAATCCGATGCTTATCAAAAGAGGGATTGATAAAGCTGTTGAAGCAGCAGTGGCGGAAATTAAGAAGATTTCCAAGCAGGTGGAGGATAGGACTTCAATAGCCCATGTCGCTGCAATTTCGGCAGCAGATCCAGATATCGGAGAACTGATTGCAGATGCTATGGATAGAGTCGGGAAGGATGGCGTCATCACTGTCGAAGAATCGCAGACTATCGGTACTTCAGTTGAGGTGGTTGAGGGTCTTCAGTTTGACAAAGGATACATTTCTCCTTATATGGTCACCGATCCAGAAAGGATGGAAGCTGTTCTTGAAGAGCCCTATATTTTAATTGTTAATCAGAAGATAGCTGCTGTTAAAGATATTATTCCTATTCTTGAAAAAATTGCTCAGTCAGGGAAGCCACTTTTAATCATTGCCGAAGATGTTGAAGGAGAGGCGCTGGCAACTCTGGTTGTGAATAAGATACGCGGCACTCTTCAGGGAGTAGCGGTAAAGGCACCTGGCTTTGGAGAGAGAAGAAAGGCAATGCTCCAGGATATAGCTATCGTCACCGGTGCACAGGTAATCACGGAGGAACTTGGGTATAAATTGGAAAATACTACTCTTGACATGCTTGGAAGAGCTGAAAAAGTCAAGGTTACCAAAGAAGACACCGTCATAGTTGGTGGAAAAGGAGATATCGAATCTATTAAGGGCCGCATAAATCAGATAAGAGCAGAAATTGAACAGTCAGATTCCGAATATGATCGTGAGAAGCTTCAGGAAAGGCTAGCGAAACTTGCCGGCGGAGTCGCTGTAATTAAGGTTGGTGCAGCGACAGAGACTGAGTTAAAGGAAAAGAAGCATCGCATTGAGGACGCTCTATCAGCAACTAAAGCAGCAGTTGAAGAGGGAATAATTCCGGGTGGTGAAGTGGCTTATATTAATATTCTTCCAGCAGTTAAGAAAGTGAAAGATAAGCTTGAAGGCGACGAAAGAATAGGTGCCGAAATAGTCGAGCGGGCACTTGAAGAGCCGTTACGTCAACTGGCTTCAAACGCAGGGTTTGAGGGTTCAATAGTGGTTGAGAAGGTCAAGAACCTTGGGAAAGGCAAAGGCTTAAACGTTCTTACCGGTAGTTATGATGACATGATTAAAATGGGAATTGTTGATCCGGCAAAAGTTACCAGAAGCGCTTTGCAGAATGCAGCCAGTATTGGCTCAATGATTTTAACTACTGAAGCCTTGGTGGCAGAAAAGCCTGAGGAAGAAAAGAAAACACCGGGTATGCCACCTGAATATATGTAAGAAAAAGGGGGCTCTTGCTGAGCCCCCTTTTTAAACTCTTCTTTGTCTTTTTTTAAAAATCTGGTTAATTTTTTTAAGAAGCCTTTCGTAATCTTTTTGTGTGATAAGCCTATTTTTCTTAGCATCAGAAAGAACATGTCGCAGGGTTTTTCTTTTAATTCCAGCACCCTTAAATAAAAGTTCATTCAGAGCGGAAACGTCGTCTGAAATAAGCGTTAATCCCTTTTCCCTTGCCAGTGCCGCACTGAAAAGCTCACCCTTTCCAAGAGAAGCCGAGAATTTATTGATGAATTTCTGAACTTCAGAATTGTAAA
>CALIRS010000173.1 GCA_938042205.1 uncultured bacterium
GGCAGCCAGTAGGCTGCCCGGGCTGCATCCCCGATTTAACCAAGAAGATTTCTGAGCAGAGGAGCAAACACTAAAGAAACCACGCTCATCAGTTTTATCAAAATATTCATTGAAGGACCGGCGGTATCTTTGAAAGGATCACCCACCGTGTCGCCGACTACAGCTGCTTTATGGGCATCGCTTCCCTTGCCCCCGAGGGCGCCACCCTCAATGTATTTTTTAGCATTATCCCAGGCACCACCGGCATTAGCCATCATTAGAGCAAGCAGAACACCCGAAAGAGTTGCACCGGTCAAGAAACCGCCGAGAGCGGTGGGCCCAAGAGTCAAACCAATTAGAACCGGAATTACGACTGCGGAAACGCCGGGCACAATCATTTCTTTTATAGCAGCAGCAGTCGCAATATCCACACATCGTTCTGGGTCTGGATCAGCCTTGCCTTCAAGAAGCCCCCTTATTTCCTTGAACTGGCGTCTTACTTCTTCAACCATTTGGAAAGCAGCTCTTCCTACTGCCTGCATGGTCCAGGCAGCGAAAAAGTAAGGGACTGTGCCACCGATGAAGAAACCTGCCATTACCACGGGATCAGTAAGATCGACGCCGAGCCTTGATATCCCCGACACAGAAACGTAAGCAGCTAAAAAAGCGAGCGCTGTTAATGCAGCAGACCCAATGGCAAAGCCCTTGCCAATAGCTGCTGTAGTATTTCCAAGGGCGTCCAGGCCGTCAGTAATCTTACGTACATCCTCACCGAGATGACTCATTTCAGAAATACCGCCTGCGTTGTCTGCTATGGGACCATAAGCGTCGACAGACATAGTAATACCAATGGTGGCAAGCATCCCTACGCCTGCCAGGGCAATTCCATATAAGCCACTTAATTTTGCAACCAGATAAACAGTTAGACCTATAGCGACTACCGGAATTATGGTCGAAAACATCCCAACAGCAAGACCACTAATAATGTTAGTAGCTGCGCCAGTACGTGCTGAGTCGGCTATTTTTTTAATAGGAGGTCCTGATGTAAAGAACTCTGAGACCAGTCCAACTAGAACGCCAACAATGACTCCAAAAAGTACGGCATAGAAGTAATCAACGGGCAGGTTGAAATACTGAATTCCGAGAAAAGAAAAGATAAGAAAAAGTACACCTGCGGTGTAAGTCGAGTATCTTAAAGCAAGCTGAGGGTTAAGATTTTCAAAAAATCTAAATAGCGCAACCGCTATTAGAGAAGCTATCGTCCCCAGACCAATTAATGCCATCGGTAGAATCATCAGAGACAAGGTATTCGATTTCATCGTTGCGCCGATTGCTAAGGCTGCAATTGTAGCACCAACATAAGATTCAAAAAGGTCTGCTCCCATGCCAGCAGTGTCACCAACATTATCTCCTACATTGTCTGCGATAACCGCTGGATTTCGAGGGTCATCTTCCGGGATTCCAGCCTCCAACTTACCCACCAGATCGGCACCAACATCGGCCGATTTGGTATAGATTCCTCCTCCTACTCTGGCAAACAAAGCAACCGAGCTGGCGCCCATGGAAAAACCAGAAATGATTTCTGCCAAACTTGTTAGTTCTTTTGTGAAAGAGCTAAAAATGAGATATGAAAGCCCTACCCCTAACGCGCCAAGACCGGCAACAGTAAGCCCCATTACTGAACCTCCAAAAAAAGCCACTCTTAACGCGACGCTCTGTCCCTTTTTGGCTGCTGCCTGGGAAGTTCTCGCATTCGCATTTGTAGCAGCCTTCATTCCTATATACCCTGCAAGGACCGAGCAAGAACTTCCGAACACGTACGCTAAGGCTGTAGGAATACTTTTAAGAGATGCTCCAAGAATTACAGCCACAATTAACACGAAAGGCAAAAGGGTTCGGTACTCTCTCGCCAGAAAAGCCATGGAGCCCCTCTGGATCATTCCCTGAATCTTAACCATCGTAGTGTTTCCTGCAGGTTGCCTTTTGATCCAGGAAGAAAGGTATAACGCAACTGCAATTGAGATTGACCCAGCCCCAGCAACAAACCAGGCCATATTATTCATTTTTCCACCTCCAAAAGATTTTTTGAATTCACAAACTATAGTGATAACATCCCCATTTAGTCAATAAGGGTAGAGCTTCAATTGTAAGAAATCCATGGTTTGAGACCTCATCGCCGGCGATTAAAAATTATTAATTCAAGACCCGACTTTCGATTTTTGAAAAGTTCTTGACATTCTTAAAAGTTGAAGAGAAAATCTCTCTTTGTTGATTTTTGGGAATATATGAGTAATGATAGTGGGTCTGGCAGGAGATAAAATATTATGAATAGCACTTATTTTGCAAGAAAAAACGATATCGAGCGAAAGTGGTATATGGTAGACGCTTCTGGTATACCGCTTGGGAGACTGGCTACGCACGTAGCTCATATTCTCAGAGGAAAGCACAAACCTGAATTTACTCCACATATTGATTGTGGTGATTATGTAGTAGTTGTTAATGCTTCAAAAGTAAAGCTCACAGGGAAGAAAGCTATAGATAAATACTATTATCGCCATACAGGGTATCCGGGACACCTGAAGCAGATTAGTTACGGTGAACTCTTGAGTAAGAATCCTGAAAAGGTGATAAAACTTGCAGTCAAAAGAATGTTGCCAAAGAACAGGCTTGGTCGGCAGATGATCAAAAAGCTCAGAGTATATGCGGGGGATAATTATCCACATATTCCTCAGAAGCCTGTGAAACTCGATATTCGAGAATCTAAAGAGCAGGTGTAAAGATGGCAAAGAAAATTCAGTATTTTGCTACTGGACGCAGAAAAGAATCGGTTGCTCGAGTTAGACTGATGCAGGGGTCTGGAAAGATTTTAATTAATGGGAAAAGCCCTGAGGAGTATTTCAGAGGAAGCGCAACCCACCTTTTAAGCCTTACATTACCCCTCAGCGTTACCGGTACAGAAAAGAAATTTGATGCCGTTGTTAAAGTTGAGGGCGGAGGTGTTACCGGTCAGGTAGAGGCAGTAAGACACGGTATTGCACGCGCTCTGGTTGCTTATGATGAAAGTTTCAAAACTGAGCTCAGGAGAGCAGGCCTTTTAACAAGGGACCCCAGAGAAAAGGAAAGGAAAAAGTACGGGCTTAAAAAGGCTCGTCGAGCACCCCAATTTTCCAAGAGATAAGGTGAAGCACTCATTTTCGGCAAGCCCGAGGCTTGCCGTTAATTTAACTGCCCTTACTGAAAATGCCAGATTTTTGAACAACCACATATCTTCAAAAGGAATAAGCCTGAATGCTGTCACAAAGTGCTTTCTTTCCCATGAAAGAATACTCGATGCTTACTATAGAGGCGGCATCAGGACTTTTTCTGACTCAAGGTTAATTTCAGGAAGAAATATCAGGATTTGGGCACAAAACAGAGAACTGAAAGGTGTCACTGCTTGCCTGCTCAAGCCTCCGTCAAAAGCGGAAATGGAGGAAGCGGTTAAATATTTTGATCGCTTTTACGTCTCGACGATTGAGGCTGGAAAAGCAATTGCAAAGGAGGCTTTGAAGCAAAATCGCAGGGTGGAACTGGTTTTAATGGTAGAAACCGGTGATTTAAGAGAAGGCTTTACTGAAGGGGAATTAGCGGATGCAGTAGATGCTTTAAAAAAAGAAAAAAGCATCATCCTGTGGGGAATTGGGACGAACGTCGCTTGTCTTAATAAAAATTCATTTTCAAAAGCAAATGTTGAAACTTTAATCGAGATTTCAAAAAAATATTTTTTAAATAAACAATTTCAGATATCGGGTGGGAATTCAAGCTCTCTTTTTCTTTTGAAAAAAGGTGAATTGCCTGTATTCAAAGGGGAATTAAGAATCGGTGAAGCCTTGTTGCTTGGAAATGATACAGTAAGCTATGAGCTCTATCCTGGATTAAAGGGTGACGCTTTCACTCTCTTTGCTGAAGTTATAGAAGCACGTAAGAAAGGTTATGGTAAAATACGCGTCGTAATTTCCATTGGCAAAGCTGATATTGGCTCGGGGAGCATTGCTCCTCTCGATTTTAGATCTGAAGAGCTGATTGAGGTAAGACGTTCAAGTGATCACACTGTCTTTGAGTGGAATGGGCATAAAAGTGTAGAAATAAAACCAGGGGCAGTTGTCAGGTTTAGGCCGTCTTATTTCGCTTTACTTTCAGCTTTTGCATCTCCCCTGGTTGGAAAGGTGTTTATGGATGAGTAAAAAAAGGTATTTTGGAACAGATGGAGTTAGAGGGGTGGTTCCGGGCGTGCTTTCACCTGAGTTTGCATTGAATTTGGGGAAAGCTACCGCATCTTTTTTTCTGCCGGAACTTGAGACAATAGTAATTGGTAGTGACACCCGCATTTCTTCAGATTGTATTAAAGCTGCTTTTTTGTCTGGCTTAACAAGTTGCGGAATTGACGTTTATGATGCCGGAGTACTTCCAACACCAGGCGTTTCGTATCTGGTAGAGGCACTTCCTGCTGGTGCAGGGGCAGTTATTTCTGCGTCCCATAATACATTTGAATACAACGGGATTAAGGTATTTGATAAAAGCGGATACAAGCTTTCTGATGAAGATGAAGCCGGGATTGAAAAGATCCTTGAGTCTGGAAATTTTGAACTTGTTGAAGCTCACGACCTTGGCAGGTGGATTCAATTAGAAGACGCCAGTGAAAGATATGCGAAACATATCTATTCAAAAGTTAGAGGCGCTCCCTTTCATAAGAAAATCGCAGTAGACTGTGCTAACGGAGCTACCTCAATCCCCGCCATGATTCTTTTT
>CALIRS010000174.1 GCA_938042205.1 uncultured bacterium
CAGAGATAGGAAGCGTTATTTATTTCGATCGGGGCAAAGAAATTGAAAATCTAAATAAAGAACTAATCCCTGAAGATGCAAGGAGATTTGACACCTTGATCGATTTTTTTAGATTCCACCACATTCCCGAAAGAATTATGGAAGCCTTTCCTGGTTTGATCGAGCCTCATGAACCGTGGGCAGCTAATCGAAAACATACTTTTCTTTTTCGAGGATATGCAACCTCAGAAGAGATAGAAGATATACCTGAAGAAGTCAATCTTTTTCTTAAAAAAGAGGGATTTGGATGGTTAAACCTCATTGACAACGGAACTGTTAAACGAACGGGTACTTTAAAAAAAGTTAGTGCTACTCCGCGAGCCTATCATTTAGCACCGGGGGGTATCTCAAAAGCATCTGCTGCAAAAAGGCACTTACAAAGATTTAAAAATGCAAGAATCTATGCGATGGGAGACTCTGCGGCAGACCTCCAGATGGTTGAGTTTACAAACAAATTCTTTTTCCACGGTTCAGAAGAAGAACTAAATCTCAGTTACTCAATTCTACGCAAAAGTTTCAAATTTGAAGGAGAGTTACGACTGAAAGAGGATAACACCTATCTGCTTGGGAAAAGTCAGCTTATCGTATTGAACTCAAAAGGACCTGAAGCTTTCAGTAAAGCTACAAAAATTATCCTTAAAGAGATGGAGCTTTAAGTGGCACTTCGCGAGTTAATTACTTCTTTCTTTTTAATATTTATGGCAGAAATGGGAGACAAAACACAGCTTATGGCTACTGTTCTTTCTGCAAGATATGGACTTTACTCTGTTTTCGCTGGTGCAATTGGAGCTGCGCTCTTGCTGCAGGGGATTACCGTTATTGCGGGCAGCGGATTATCTTACTTTATCCCCGACAGAAATATGCTCTTCTTAATTTCTGGAACCTTATTTTTATTGCTTGGAGTTTATGGGCTATTAAATTTTAAAAGTAAAGAAGGGAAATACGAACCTGAACCCAGAGGAACAGGAACAATAACAGCATTTACTTATTTTCTTCTTGCCGAAATGGGAGATAAAACCCAGATAGCTACTCTTGCCAGGGCTTCAACCAGCAATTTTCCACTCTTCACTTTTGCAGGGGCTTTTTTTGGCCTTCTGCTTTCAAATTTCTTAGGAATGGCAGCGGGGGCATATTTATCAAGCAAGCTAAAAACTAATATTGTGAAGCTTTTGAGTGCCTTAGTTTTTGCTGGTTTTGGTATAACTCATCTTATTCTTTTTATTATCAGAACCAGATTATAGATAACCTCTGGCTCTCATAAAGTTTCTTACCTGTTCCTGCCTTCGTTGATCTTTTATAGAGAAATCCTGAAGAATTTCGTCAACCTGGCGAAGGCGATTGCACAGACTCTTAAGAATGTCGAGAGCCACAGTAGGGTTGTTACGCACTTCTCTTAAGAAGCTCTCCTTGTCCATCGCCATCAGCGTGACATCCCCGTGAGCAATGGCTGAAGCACTCCGCGGCTTTCCTTCTTCAAAAAGTGCCATTTCTCCAAAAATTTCGCCGCCATTGAGATGAGCAAGGACTGTCTCTACCCCTTCTTTCTCTTTAACGATTCTTACTCTCCCTGAGATGATCATATACATCTCATTTCCAAACTCACCTTCCCGGACAATATAGTCTCCGTCCCGATACTTCCTGATTACCTCAGACATCTTCTCACCCCCATAAAAATATCCTAACAGGTGTTTAGCTTTTTTTAAGTACCTTGTAAAGTTTTATTTTTTCTGTTTTTCCTCTCACCTGGCTTTCATTTACAAATTCAAGCTTATAATCTCCTTTTAATTTTTTCAAAGTATTTTCGGTTATTAAAACTTCACCTGCTCTAGCAAGAGAGCACACCCGCGAGGCTAAATTTACTGAATCTCCGATAGCAGTATATTCAAGTCTTTTAGAAGACCCGATATTTCCAATTACAGCTTCCCCGGTATTGATTCCAATCCCAAAAGTAAGCTTTACCGGAAGTTTCTTGCTGGCGGCTGATACTAACTCCATAAGCCTCAAAGCTGCTCTTACTGCTCTATCAGCATGATCTGGCTGATCCTGAGGTGCATTAAAAAACACCATTACCGCATCACCAATATATTTATCAACGGTGCCATCTTCCTCAAAAATGGCTGTGGTCGCTGCTTCCAGCAACCTATTTAAAATACTTACCACTTTTTCTGAATCCTGCTTTTCACAGAAAGAGGTAAATCCCCTGATATCTGCAAAAAGAATTGTTATCTCTCTTTTCACCCCCTTTAAGCTTTCTAGTGCAGAAACAGGATCTCTAACCAATTTTTCGACGATTTCTTTTTTTAAATAACGGCCAAAAATATCTTCAATATGTTTCTTTTCAAATACCTCCCGGGCATGCAAAAAAGTATGCGATAAAGCAAAGGTTAAGACAATTGAAGAAGGCGTAAGTATAGTATCTATCAGAATATAGTTTTCAAAAAGTAAAACCGCCGTTAAAAAATAGATAAAAAGAAAGAGCAACCCTGCAATAACCGAATGAATTACTTTAGTGCGGTAAAAAATAAGCCCTGCAAACAGATTAACAATCAACAGGATCAACAAAGCAAAAAAGCGGTTTTCTACTCTAAATATTTGCCCGGTTATCAGTGCGTTGATAGCATTTGCCTGAATTACCAGGCTGGAAACGGAGTCCTTTTTGTTAATAGGGTATAGATAATGTGCCCCTTTACCACTAACGTCAAG
>CALIRS010000175.1 GCA_938042205.1 uncultured bacterium
ATTTTAGAGTTAGTTCAAAAAAAAGAATGAAACCCGATACAATCAAATCCTGGGCTATTGCTCGCTCAATTTATAAAGGTGTTTCTTTTTCAAAATTGCACTCTGATTGTATACATTTTTTACATCCAAAACTTTTAAGTGAAAAGTTAATTTCTATGGGAGATGGAGATAACTTAGTTTTCAGTAAAAAAAATCTTTTTAAAATTCATGAAAGGAGATTTGCCGTTCCTGAACTGACTTTCATTTTCAGAAACCCTTATTCATGTTTCAAAAAGATACAATTGCTAAAGAAATTTGGTAATTATATTTACTCACGAAATTATGACCTTACATATTTAAGCACATTAATGGCGGTAAGTCTTGAGGCAACCGTAGTATACATGAACAACCATTTCAAATGCCTAAATATAATGGGAGATGAATCAGGGGCAGTTTCTTTCTTTCTTCAGGGCTTTGATTTACCTATGATTAATTTGATTAAAAACCAAGAAAGCAAATGGTCTGTAAGCGGAGGAAGCCTTGATCATGAATCAAGAGTAAGTTTCACTTTCAAAAATATAGATGTTGGAATTCAATCATGCCTTGGCAAAATAAACCCTCTTGTTGGTGCTGCTTCTGGAGATTACGAGGTAAATGGATATTTACCCTTATTGGACAAAGTTGGCTATTGTGCTAGGTTGGTAGGAAGAGAAATCCCTATTCTGAAATGAAATCTCGTATTCAATCTGACAGTTTATCTTTGAGAGCATCCAAAGTCATCCCTGGAGGCACTTATGGACATGTGTCTCCAGCTACCAATCTTCCTCGGGATTTTGCTCATTTTTGTAATAAAGCAAGCGGTGTAACCTTTGAAGATGTCGATGGTAATGAGTGGATCGACTTTATGTGTGCTTATGGTGCTGTTCTTCATGGATATCAAAATGAAGAGATTGAAAATGCAGTTAATGAACAGCGAAAATATGGTTCTGTGTTTAACCACCCTCATGAGGTGACAGTTGCTTTAGCTGAAAAGTTAATTGAGATTATTGATTTTGCGTCATGGGCGGTTTTTGCAAAAAATGGTTCAGATCTAACAACATGGTCTATTCGCGTTGCACGCGAATATACGAATAGACCTCTTATCGTTAAAGCTAAAGGTGCATATCACGGAGTTGATGCATGGTGTGATCCAGGATTAGGTGGGAGAATCGAATCTGATAGGGCAGATATTATTGAATTTGAATGGAATGACCTAAATCAATTGGAAGATATTTTTCAAAATAATACTGACCAAGTTGCTGGAGTGATATTAACTCCTTATCATCATGCTGCTTTTGCTCCCTCGGTTATGCCAAAGGAAGACTTTTGGTTAAATGTAAGAGAGATATGTTCATCAAACGGCTCATTACTAATTCTTGACGATGTTCGTACAGGATGGAGATTGCATGAAGGTGGTTCACATCGCCATTTTGATTTTGCACCAGATTTGTCAGTTTATTCGAAAGCGTTAGGAAACGGCTATGCTATTTCTGCATGCGTAGGCATTGATGAATTGAAAAATGCTGCTTCCGATGTGTTTTTAACGGGTAGCTGTTGGAATGATGCAGTTGCAATGAGAGCGGCATTAACATCTCTAAGTATCTGCCAGTCTAAAAGAGTGGCTGAAAGCGTTATGGCAAAGGGTCGATTTTTCTGTGATGAACTGGAAAAATTATCCAGTGAATTTAATTTTAAATTACAAATGACAGGGCCCGCATCTATGCCATATCCTTGGTTTGAAGGAGATGAAAATTTATACCAGATTCAAAAATTTTGTAAGCTAGCTTCAAAGCAAGGTCTTTTTTTCCATCCACATCATAACTGGTTTATCAGCGATGCTCACGACCAGCAATCTATAGAGCAATCGCTTAATTTAGCCAGAAAGGCTTTTGAGGAAATGTAATTTAGGAAAACTTTTCTGTTAAAAATCTAAGGACGAAATCTTCAGGAGGGTCACATTTTAAAATCCCGTCTTCGAGTTTCCATAATAAAACTTTGAGCTGATCTTTTTCCATCTCGAAGGTTTTGGTTAGTTCGTTAGTCGCTAATGTAGGCATGACTGAAAAAGCAAAATCACCAAGTAGCGATGCATTATCTTTTGAGGCAAAAATTTCTTTGAGAATTGAGCCAAAATTTGAATTTGTTGATTCGGTTTCAATTTCTTGCCATATTTGATCGCATATGGAGGTCATTAATGCCAGGATTTGCATTAGACCCATCCCTGTTATGGCTCTTCGTTGTAGAAAAATTTCTTCGTTTCTTTTTTCGAATGATGAAAGGTTGTCGCAAAGCAATTGTTTTACATCTCTGAAATCATCCGGATGAACTAGACTGCTACCTTCCAATAATGCACCTCTGTCATTCAAGTTAATGATTGACCTCTTTTTACTATATCTAGCCGATGCATCAGAAGTTTCCTTCCAGTCTGAATAGAAAGGTGTAGGTACTTTCTTAGCATAATTCCCGGGTATTTCATGGAAAATAGTTGCATCGATTTCAATATTTGAGCGGCCCGTGTTTTTAGCGTAACGAATCCTTCCATCGCCTCCGCCTGCAAGATCCATTCCTACGAGCAGTATTGCAGCAGGTGAAAGGAAATCTGCAAAAGCTAGTGCCGTCAGTCCAGAATTGTTGATAGCCATGAGCGAAGTTTTACCGATACCTTTTTCTGAAAGCCAATCTTCACAAATCACTCTTCCGGAAATAAAACATTTTTTATCCCACTTTTGTGACCAACTTGAATGAGATTGAGAGGAGAGTATAACAGTTCCAGGGCTGAAATTCGGTTCACTACATGATTCAAAACTTTTTTCAGGGTCAATACTTACGACGAAGTCTGGACAAATATTTTCTTTAGCTAGTGCCTTCAAACTACTGTCAGCGGCAATTATAACGGAAGGGGGTAGTCCCTCTTTTATCATTGGTAGAGTTACATCAAGTGAGGGACCTGCTCCAACTACGATCGCAAGATGGTTTTGACATAGGTTTTTCCATTCTTCAGGCATTCTATTGAGTAGATATCCATCAAGATTAGAGAAAATTTGTAATTGTCTTATGAAACCTGTCTCTTTTCTAGTTCTTCTCGCTCGGAGAAGAGTATCAATTTCATTGAGTGCAAGATGGACAAAATTTTCATAGACTTTAGTTGTATCTCTTTGGATTGAGAAAGAAACCTTTACCTCTGGTGGATGAATCGAATCTAATATGAAGAATTCGGAAAGTGATGATAAGATTCTTTCTTTATTTGAATTAGGATCCAAAAAAAGTAGTTGTGAGTCGGATTGAAGGTGGGTTTCTTCAATGGATACAACGAGAATACCACGCTGGTATTCCAATTTAGATTTTTCAAGGATTTGGGATTCGACCTCACCTACAAGAATTGCGGTTGAGGCATCAGGAACATTTGTTTCTGAAAACCAAGTTGCATTGGTGTTCATTAAATTTCGAAAGAAGATTTCAAATTTGTAAAACTATTTGATTTCTGTCGATTTGTTTAAAATCGACTATATTTACTTTTTGCGTCATTGTCTTACTCTAAAAATGTTTGAAAATAAATCGATTTTAATTACAGGAGGAACAGGATCTTTTGGGCAAAAGTTTGTTAGTTCAGCTTTAGAGAGGTTTTCTCCGAAAAGACTTATCGTATACTCTAGAGACGAGTTAAAACAATCAGAAATGAAAAGTAACCCTACTTTTCAAAATCCTGCCCTTCGGTTTTTTTTGGGAGACGTACGTGATCGGGAACGATTGTACCTTGCTATGAGGGATGTCGATTATGTTGTACACGCTGCAGCCTTAAAACAGGTTCCGGCTGCTGAATATAACCCCCACGAATTTATAAAAACGAATGTCAATGGGGCAACAAATGTGGTTGAAGCTTCTTTGCGTGCAGGTGTTAAAAAAGTAGTTGCTTTAAGTACTGATAAAGCTGTAAACCCGGTAAACCTGTACGGTGCCACGAAGTTATGCTCAGATAAAGTTTTCATTGCTGCTAATAGCTACGCTGGAGATTCAGGTACAATTTACTCCGTGGTAAGATATGGGAATGTTGTTGGAAGTCGTGGCAGTGTAGTGCCTTTATTTGCCAAACAAAGAGAACATGGTAAACTTACTATAACTAGACCAGAAATGACTAGGTTTTTGATTACTTTACAGAAGGGTGTCGATTTTGTTTTGCAAAGTCTAGAAACAATGGTTGGCGGAGAACTTTTTGTGCCTAAGATTCCTGCTTGTACGGTAGCTGATATTGCCAATGTAGTCGCACCTGATGTTGAGTGGGAAACTATTGGTATGAGACCCGGAGAGAAAATGCATGAAATCTTGATTCCTGAAGATGAGGCTAGAAATATCTTAGAATTTGATGATCATTTTGTTGTTCAGCCAATTCAAGCCTTTTGGGGAAATAAGATAGGGATTTTAG
>CALIRS010000176.1 GCA_938042205.1 uncultured bacterium
GAAACTCAAGCCTGGGATGTTGAGAAAGCAAATTACTGGATGCCTGTAGATCACTATATAAGTGGCATAGAACATGCAGTAATGCACCTTCTATATTCAAGATTTTTTATAAAGGTTTTTTACGACATGGGGCTTGTGAAAACCGTAGAACCTTTCACTCATTTATTGACGCAGGGCATGGTTATTAAAGACGGCGCCAAGATGAGTAAATCCAGGGGGAATGTGGTTGATCCTGAGTATATTATCAAGAAGTATGGTGCGGATACGGCCAGACTTTTTATTCTATTTGCATCTCCTCCTGAGAAAGATCTAGATTGGTCAGATGCGGGAGTTGAAGGTGCTTATAGATTCTTAAGAAAATTAGGAAGACTTGCTGAAGCAATCAGATTATATGAGAGTAAAGAAATAGAGGAAAAGATTAACACCAGGTTGGTTACAAAACTTCATCAAACAATTAAGAGGGTTACCAGGGAAGTTGAAGAAGATCACACATTTAACACTGCCATCAGCGCTATTATGGAACTCGTTAACTTAATTGATGAAGAGACGAAGTTGAAAAGAGTAGAAAAAAGTATTTTAAAAGAAGCTTTTGAGAAAACTATTCTTATGTTGTCACCATTTGTGCCTCATAATGCTGAGGAGCTCTGGCGTCGGTTGGGAAATGAAAGTTCAGTTCATATTCAATGCTGGCCAGAATATATTGAGGAACTAGCTAAAGAAGAGGAAGCAACAATGGTAGTTCAGGTAAATGGTAAGGTTAGAGATAGAGTCAACGTACCGGTTGACATAGATGAAGAAAAAATGAGAGAAATAGCGATTTCCTCTGAAAAAGTAAAGCCATATGTAGAGGGCAAACAAATTGTTAAAGTCATAGCAATAAAGCCAAAACTGGTAAATATTGTAGTGAGTTAATATTGCTTTATTGATATTTTTTTAATTAGTTTTTCCCCTTAACGGGGATTTTTTAAGTTTTTGCTTTGGATTTCTTAGATAGTTTCGATAGGTTTCTGAAAATTTCGACTACATCAATTACTTCGATAGCTTAGACGAATTGCCTATTTAATAGTAACTTCTTCCTATTTTCAATTTTTTCTTTCTTTTTCATTATTTAATTGGTGTTTTAAATGCAGAAAATAATCGATGTTTTTAGAGAAATTATTCCTGAAGAATACCGAAGCATCGCGTTTGTAAAAGGATATCTTTTCCTGATTATCATTGCAGGCTTGATACTTTTTATCTATTTTTTACAGTCAATTGGGGGAGGAGCAGAAGAAATAAAGGTTCGCATCTCGAATGATAATAATTTACCGAAAAATGCCTATTTAAAGTCAAATACAGAAACCAGACGTTCGTCGGTTGAACCAACAAATACTGCTGCAAAAATATCTGTGCATGTTGCTGGATGCGTAAAAGCCAGTGGAGTCTATGAAGTAGACGAGGGTTCCAGGGTATTTGATGTTATCCAGCTTGCTAGCCCAGAAGAAGATGCTTGTCTTGATGTGCTTAATCTTGCCCGTAAGGTTTCTGATGGGGAAAAAATTTATGTACCAAGCCGCGATGAAGTTAAAAAAGCTGGTTGGCCAGAAGTGCTCTTAAATCAGATTGTTGCAGGAAACCAGCAGAGCTTTAGTCTTACAGGTGGTAGCGGTAGTGAAGAAGGTTATGATTCCTCGAATAAAAAATTTAACCTTAATACATGCAGTAAAGAAGAGCTTGTAAGTGTTCCCGGAATAGGGGAGAAGACTGCTGAAAGAATAATTGCATATCGAGAGAAGAAAGGAGGGTTTAAATCTGTTGAAGAACTTCTGGAAGTTTCCGGGATTGGGAAGAAAAAGTTAGAGTCAATGAAAGATTATTTTGTTGTGTCGAAGTAGAAGAATTTCTTAAAAATGAACCACCTCTTCTTCTGGTAAATGTGGCAGCAACACTGGGGGTGATGTTATCAGCTTACAAGCAGTTATCCATTATACTAAGTGTCCTGCTTCTGGTTCTTACCCTCGTTATAAAAGGAAAGAAGTGGGCATTCTTTATGATGACAGTGTACTTTGCTTTTGCATTAGGTTCTGGATTGGTCATTAAGCAGCGAAAGTCATTAATTAACGAAATTGAACAAGTTCCAAAAATTATTACTGGAAGGGTGGTGAAACTTTATCGAAATGGATTTGATATAGAGACAGAGAGGGGAAAAATCAGAATATATATTGCTCGTGATCAGGCGTTTAAGTACAACCTATTTCGAGTGTTAGGGAGCAAAGAGTCTGCAGCAAATGTTACGTACCTAAAGTCGGATGTTGAAGCACTGGCAGCTATCGATGATCTTGTTATTTTCGAAAATATCCAGCTAATGCGGGTGGGAAATTTCAAAAAAGCTGAGAAATTCTGGGAAGTAGCAAGAGGAAGGATAGGAAGTTGCACCGCGCTAGTTATAGGTAAAGAAAAACAGGAATCACTTTCAGGTAATTTTTCTGAAAAAGATAGCTTGGATAAAGTGAATGATAAAGAAGTAGTTTATTCAGACGACAGGACAAGCGTGGAAAAAATGCGCTTACAAGCTATGATTTACAGGTGTTTGTGCGAAGTACGTAAAGCTATTGTTAAACTGGAAAAGTACTATTTTGATAAGTTGAAAAGAAATTTGACATCTTCCTCATTTAATCTTGCGAAAGCGGTTATCACCGGAAATTCCAGCTATCTTAACCGAAGCGAAGAAGAATGGTTTCGTAGATGTGGATTGATGCATGTAATTGCTGTTTCCGGGACCCACATTACGGTTATATATGGATGCATAATAATTCTATTTCGTTTTTTGAGAGTCAGAAAAATTGTCGCAATCTTGTCAGGCATTTTATTCTCATTAATCATAGTTCTGTTTTCTGGAGTTTCTCCTTCCGCATTGAGAGCCTGGGTGGTATTTATCCTGGTGGTTGTTGCTTATTACTCTTCACGCGGAAGCCATGTAAAAGATTTAACACATTTTTCCTATTTTTTCTTAATCCTTATTGACCCGCTCGGAATTTATGATATTTCTCTTGTTCTGTCATTTGCTGCAGTATTTGCTCTTTGCTACATTTATCCAGTTCTTAAAGAGATTACGTTTTCAAGTGTCAATCTAACAGTTGCTGAAGAATCATTGCTGGTGCTGTGGTCAGTACAGTTAGCTGTCAACCCCGTTCTTGCATTCGCTTTTAAAGAGGTACCGTTAACTTCGAGTCTTGCCAGTTTAATAGTAGTACCGCTGATGTCTCTTTTTCTGATGCTGCTCGTTATTGTCGGGTTCCTGCCCGAAGGAATTTTTATTAAGGTCTGTTCGCTTATCTTGAATTTTGTTGAGCCTGGAGTAGTTAGTGTCTCGAGATGGTTTTCTTATCTTCCAGCCTCTTCTGTAAAAGTTGACGGATATGTCGCATTAATTATCACATTATCACTTCTGGCATTAATTATCTGGATCAAATCGAGAAGTTTTAAGCTAAAGTTGAGATTAATATATCATAACCTTATCTTACTTGTCATCCTTCTCAGTATTTTTGGCTCATTAAACAAACTTTTGCCTGAAAAAGAAAAAGTAATCTTTTTTGATGTCGGAGAGGGGAATGCATCACTCTTTGTATCTCGTAATATCAGTGTTCTATTTGATTGTGGACCGCCAGATTCAACTTTATTAGAAAAACTGGTTCGAACTCATAAAGAACACATTAACCATGTTTTTCTGTCTCATTATCATCTTGATCATACTGGAGGTCTATCAGAGCTTCTTTACGATAAAAATATTCTTATTGGGGCTGTCTTTTTACCTGAAGAGGAAGGAGATGCTAAGAAAGAGGTTGCCAGCGCCATCAAGACTGTTTTAAAGAAAAGAAAAATTCCAGTTATTTTAATGGATAAGGGAGTAAAGGAAATAATTATCAAGAACGCAAAAATAGAAGTTTTTAGTAATAATGAAAGCATAACGTCTTCAAATGTTAACGAAAACTGTCTGGCTTTTGGGCTATATTCAGATAAACTATCTTGTTTGTTTCTTGCCGATATGCCTGCTGATGTTCAGAAAATGGTGATACCAGAAGACAAAAAGTTTGATATCATCACTGTTGCTCATCACGGAAGTGAAGACGGATTTTCAGAAGATTTTTTCAAAAAAAAGAAACCTGAACTGGCAGTGATTTCCTGTGGAGAGAATATTTATGGTCACCCATCTCCCTATGTGATAAAAGGGCTCGAAAAGCTTAAAATTCGGTACTTAATCACTCAATACACGGGCGATATTGTGATTTCAAACTGAATCAGAAATTGCGAATGATATAACTTCAAGCTTAAAAGCTATAGAACAGGGCAAACACAGGGTATCGAAATGCAGTTTTTAAAGAAAGGTTGCTGCTTGATCGATAAAGGAAATATTCTTAAGCAAGCTTTCTGTCAATTGTATTTACTATAATCAGCTTATGAAAAAGCCAAGAGTCCTCATACTTGTGGGAATCGACGAAGATTATCTAATGTACAAATCATTTGAAGTGGTTGAAAACAATCGCAGAAAAGGGATTTACCCAACTCGGTTTTATCTTTTGGAAAACAGCTTTAAGGAACTTATCTCACTTCTTAATCAATCTACCTTACTTGGTGGAGGGGAATTTATCTGGGTTCGAGATGCCCAGTTTCTAAAAGATAATGAAATCAAAGAGTTTAGATCTTTACTTGAAAAAGAGATTTCACGACAGCTGTTGATAACTGTGGTTGAGAAGAGGAAATCTCTTCTTACTCGATGGTGGCAATTCAATGACCTCAAAGGAGTAAAGTTGAAAATTTTTGAAGAATTGGGCATAAAAGAACTTGCGCATGAACTGGTAAAAATTGCTCTTAAGCATGGAAAAACATTAACCAACGCGGCAGCAGAAATGCTTTTAAAAAGATGTCAGCGAAATTTTGGAATCGCTTCACGTGAGCTAAATAAACTCATTTATTATTTTTTTGATAGGAAGACGTTAACTGTAGATGAAGTTCAAGCTTATGTTAAAGAATTACCATCAGATAAACTATTTAATTTCATAGATGCGCTTTTGCAGCATGAGCTTCCAGCTGCGGTAAAAAAACTTGAAGACGTCATTGCCACAGGAGAGAAACCTGAGGCAGTGTTTTACGTGCTTCTTTCCACTTTTACAAACTACATTCAGGCTGCAACTCTTTTTAAGTCAGGGGTAAACGTAAAGGAGGTTATTTCAACCACAGGTC
>CALIRS010000177.1 GCA_938042205.1 uncultured bacterium
AAACTTCTCTTATAGAAGGAATAATGTATCTAACCGGTGCTACCAAAAGACTTGGAAAAGTTGAAGATGCCACTTCGATTCTTGACTTCGAACCAGAAGAACACGAAAGGCAAATTTCCATTCGAGCATCAATAGCTCCCGTTTTTTTTGAAAAACACAAGTTAAATTTTATCGACACTCCTGGTTACGCCGACTTCGTAGGTGAAGTGTATGCAGCATTAAACGCAGCTGACGTAGTTCTCATAGTAGTTGATGCTATCTCGGGAGTGCAGGTTCAAACAGACAAAGTATGGTCAATTGCTACACATTTACCAAAAGCTTTTTTCATAAACAAGCTCGATAAACCTGACGCAGATTTTGAGTCAACTTTACAAAATATAAAAGAATTTTTCCCCGGCGTAAATATAGTAGTGCTCACGTTTCCAATCGGTAAAGGGCTTTCTCTTCAGGGAGTGGTTAATGTTATTGAAATGAAAGCCTACATTGAAAAAGATGGTCAGATTTCGGAAGCTGAAATCCCTGAGGAATTGAGACCAAAAACAGAAGCCTACCGCGAACAACTGATGGAAATTGCTGCAGAAGGAGATGATGAAACACTTGAAAAATACCTCGAAAAAGGGACTTTGTCCGACGAAGAGATAACCCGCGCATTTAAAGAAGGATTTAAGAATTCGCTGATTGTACCGGTATTTGCAGGTTCTGCGACCAATCTATCAGGAATTACGGCAATGCTTAAAGATATCACTGTATTCTTTCCTTCCCCGCTTGATAGAAAGATAATTGTAAAATCAGGAGAAGAAAAGAAAGAAATTACCCCCTCTTTAGAAGGGGAAACTTTAGCCTATGTTTTTAAAACTACTGCCGATCCCTATGTAGGTCGTCTCAACTTTGTCAGAGTATTTTCAGGAAAGATAAAAGCTGAATCATCAATTTACAATATTTCCTCAGGCAAAAAAGAAAGAATTGGTCACATTTATGAAACTCGAGGTAAAGAACAAAAAGAAGTACCTGAGATAATTTGTGGCGATATTGGAACTATTCCTAAGTTGTCTGAAACGAAAACTGGTGACACTCTTCACTCAGAAACTATTTCATATACTTTCGCGGCTCTGGAACCGCCTTCACCTGTATTTTCAGTAGCTGTTGAACCAAAATCTAAAGGTGACGAAGAAAAGCTTTCGACCAGTTTAACCAGGCTCGCTGAGGAAGACCCAACCATTCAGATTTACCGTGACCCGGAAAGCAAACAGATTATAGTTTCCGGACTCGGGGACCTCCATCTCGAAATACTTATCGAAATGCTTAAAAGAAAGTTCAATATCGACGCAGAAGTTTCTGAACCTAAAATCCCGTACCGTGAAACCATCAAAGCGAAGGCAAGGGCGCAGGGTAAATACAAGCGCCAGTCAGGAGGAAGAGGTCAGTATGGAGATGTCTGGCTCGAAGTTGAACCTCTCGAAAGAGGTGCTGGTTACGAATTTGTCGATAAAATAGTCGGCGGTGTGGTACCCAAAAATTATATTCCAGCGGTGGAAAAAGGCGTAAAAGAAGCGATGCAATCCGGTATTCTTGCAGGTTTTCCGGTCATTGACATTCGAGTTACTCTCTATGATGGCACCCATCATCCTGTGGATTCTTCAGACATGGCTTTTAAGATTGCTGGCTCCATGGGCTTTAAAAACGCTGCCAGTGCGGCACAGCCAACTATACTGGAACCGATAGCAAGTCTTGAAGTCATGGTCCCTGAAAAGTATATGGGTGATGTCATGGGACACTTATCAGGGAAAAGAGGCAAAATACTTGGAATGGAGTCTAAAGGAAAATATGAAGTGGTAAAAGCACTTGTTCCTCTTGCTGAAATTACCCGCTATGCTACCGAACTCAGGTCCATAACCCACGGTGAAGGTTCATTTACCATGGAATTTTCTCACTATGACGAAGCTCCTTACGAAATCCAGCAAAAAATAATTGAAAAAGTCAAAAAAGATAAAGTAGAAAGCCAAAAAACATAAACAACTCTAAACGACCACCCTCCTGACACCATCGTAACCAAAGTACAAAGCCAGCATAATTAAAAAGATTCCACAGAGGATGTAAACAGCTTTTAGCAAATTTTCGCCGCTTTTTTTCCTTCCAAAATGAACCCCTGCTGAAATGAGGCCATACCAGAGAAAATCTGCCGATATGTGTCCAACGAAAAAAGCAACTACGTTCAGATACCCTTGAACTATGGCTCTTGAGAGAAAAGCACTACCTATGGTAAGCCACCAGATTAGCCAGTAAGGATTAGAAAGACTAACTACTGCACCTTTAAGCATGAGAGAGCCTGCAGAACCCGAGTTTCCGTCTATATTTCTATTATCACTCCTTGAAATTACTTTCATGCCTGACACATTTCTTAGCGTGGTTATACCCATATATAGAAGCACTACACTACCTGCAATACCAGTAATTACCATTATCAGATCAGTCTTCAGGTAGCTTGAAATTCCTGAAAGAAGAATAAATGTTAATCCCATTTCCAGTCCGCTGTGACCTGAAATTAAAAGGGGACCGGCAATCGGTCCCTTCCTGACGCTTTCAGCTACCGTCACTGTCAAGAGAGGACCAGGCGCCAGGGCTCCTGAAAAAGCAGTAATAAAACTTCCAATAAAGACCAAGATATAGGTCAAACTATTTCTCCTTGCCCTCCTTGAAGTGATAAGGTCCTGGAATATACTGAACAGAAGGTCTCATTGAAGGAGCTTGAGGATAAAGATGCATCAGGGAATAGATTTCTGGTGGCACATTACAGGAGATAGGAAGTCCTAATTTAATCGCTTCATCACATGTAACTGGATAATCGTGAGTATATCTCCCTTCAGTAAGACCTCTGGCTATATTGACTGCTTTCTCTTCATTCATTCTATCTTTCAACAGGCTGTAAACAAATTCATACACCTGTTTCATTGCTTTTTCAGCAATATCCCCAAGGATCAGAGTCCTATCATCAACATTGTTCAGATTCTTCCTTTCAATTGTTTTCAAAATGGAAACTGCAGGATATTCACCTACCTGAGGATCTACCGGACCAAGAACCGCATTTTCATCCATCACTATCTCATCGGCAGCCAGGGCAATCAATGTCCCCCCTGATAATGCATAATGCGGGATAAACACAGTAACTTTCGAAGGATGCTTTTTAAGAGCCAGCGCGATTTGCTCAGAAGCAAGAACCAACCCTCCGGGTGTATGAAGAATAAGGTCTATCGGCTTGTCATCAGGTGTCATCCTTATAGCTCTCAGTACCTCTTCGGAATCTTCAATGTTAATAAACCTGAAAAAAGGAAGTCCCAGGAGTGAAAGGATTTCCTGCCGGTGGATCATAGCAATTACTCTTGTTTTTCTTTTTTCTTCCATATAGCGGAAGAAGCGAATTCTTCTTGCTTCAAGCATGCGTTGCTTGAACATGGGCATTAATGCCATTATTAAAAAAAGTAACCAGAAAAGCTCAAAAACTGACACCTGGGTAACTCCCTGAGTATTTTTCAGCCCATTTTACCAGGTCAAAATATTATCAATTAACCTGATATCTTTTTTTCTTTTTGTTTCTTTCTTTCCCTGGTTTTTCCTTTTGTTGTAGCCACGAAAATATTCTTATCTTCTTCAAAATCAATGATTACCTGGTCACCTTCTTTAAA
The DNA here is from genome assembly GCA_938042205.1 of uncultured bacterium. Classification (GTDB taxonomy): domain Bacteria; phylum Actinomycetota; class Aquicultoria; order SKW223; family SKW223; genus CALIRS01. The sequence continues at coordinate 3,681 of CALIRS010000177.1, forward strand.
CTTACCTTGAAGAAGCATTTCTGAAAGCTTATTCTCGATTCTTTTCCGAATAGTCCTCTTCAAGGGCCTGGCTCCATATTGGGGATCATAACCTTCTTCAATCAAAGCTTCTTTTGCTTTATGTGTTAACTCTAATTCAATCGCCTGTCCATGCAATTTCCTTCTGACATCTTCCAGCATCAGTTCAATAATCTTTTCAATATCCTCCTTTAAAAGCGCGTGAAACACAACAATTTCATCGATACGATTTAGAAGTTCAGGCCTGAAAGCATTCTTAACCAGACTTAGAACCTGTTCCTTCATCTTTTCATAAGCTGTGGTATCTTTGCTTTCTTTCTTTGCATAGTCTTGAATAATATGACTTCCAATGTTTGAGGTCATAATGATTAAAGTATTTTTGAAATCAACAGTTCTCCCTTTTGCATCCGTAAGGCGCCCATCATCAAGAATCTGAAGCAGCACGTTAAAAACATCGGGGTGCGCCTTTTCAATTTCATCAAGAAGTATCACGCTGTACGGTCTTCTTCTTATCGCCTCAGTAAGTTGACCGCCTTCTTCATATCCTACGTAGCCCGGAGGAGAACCAACCAGCCTGGAAACAGTATGTTTTTCCATGTACTCAGACATATCAAGTCTTACCATGGCATCCTCATGTCCAAATAAGAACTCCGCCAAGGCTCTGGCAAGTTCAGTCTTTCCAACCCCAGTAGGACCAAGAAAGAGAAAGGATCCTATCGGTCTGTTTGGATCTTTAAGACCTGCCATTGCTCTTCTGACAGCTTCAGATACCGCAATAACTGCCTCATGTTGACCAACAATTCTTCTGTGGAGAGCTTCTTCCATTTTTAAATACTTCTGGATTTCTTCTTCCACAAGTTTTTTTACCGGGATTCCCGTCCATTCTGAAACCACTTCCGCTATATCTTCAGCAGTAACCACACCGTAACCACGCCCCTGTTTCTCCTGCCACTCTTTAACTGCCTTTTCATAATCCTCACGTTTCTTCTTAACCTCATCTCTCAGGTAAGCCGCCTTTTCGTAATCTTCTGCTCTGGTAGCAGCCTCTTTCTCGGACTCAAGTTTTTCAATTTCTTCTTCCATAGCTTTGAGGTCAGGTGGTTGAGCGGTGCTCCTTAAACGCACCTTAGAAGCTGCTTCATCCATCAGGTCTATCGCTTTGTCAGGTAGATATCTATCGGAAATGTACTTATCAGAAAGGTTTGCAGATGCAGTTATTGCTTCGTCTGTGATTTTTACTCTGTGATGTGCTTCATATCTATCCCTGAGCCCTTTTAAAATATTTATCGTCTGCTCAAGAGTAGGTTCAGAAACAAAAATCGGCTGGAATCTTCTCTCAAGAGCTGCGTCTCTTTCAACATATTTCCGATATTCATCAAGAGTAGTAGCACCAATAACGTGCAGTTCTCCTTTCGCAAGGGAAGGTTTAAGCATATTTCCAGCATCGATTGCACCTTCTGCTGCCCCTGCGCCAACCACCGTATGCAGTTCATCAATAAAAATAATAAGTTCATCAGAATTCTCTCGAATTTCGTCAATGATTCTTTTCATTCTTTCCTCAAACTCACCTCTATATTTGGTACCGGCAACTACTCCTCCTAAATCAAGCTGGATTACTCTTTTGTTTCTAAGAACTTCGGGAACTTCTCCGCTTATTATCCGCTGAGCCAACCCTTCGACAATGGCTGTTTTTCCAACCCCGGGTTCCCCAATAAGTACCGGATTGTTTTTTGTACGTCTTGAAAGTATCCTTATCATCCTGTCAATTTCATTCTCCCTGCCGATTACCGGATCAAGCTTGCCCTGACGTGCAAGATCAGTCAAGTCTCTTGAAAATTGATCAACTACAGGAGTCTTGGAATAACTTTTGATCGATACCTTTCCGCTTCCTGAGATTCTGGAAAGCTCATTTTCGATTTTTTCAATACTTACCCCAGATTCTTTAAGAATTCTTGCTGCTGGACTTTCGCCTTCCCCTATAATTCCTAAAAGGATATGTTCAGGCCCTATATATGTATCCCCGATCGAGCGAGAAATTTCAAAAGCCATTTCCAATGCTCGCTTTGCCCTTGGAGTAAGTGTAATTTCCGTTATTTCACGCGGACTTTCAGGTATGAGCTCCTGTCTTACTTTTTCTTTAATAGAGTTAGTATTAATTCCTGCTTCTTCAAGTAATTCTGTTGCCAGATTGTGGTTGCTCAATACACCCATGAGTAAGTGTTCAGCTCCCAGAAAGTCATGATTTAACTCAATTGCAATTTCTCTAGCTGCCTCCAATGCCTTTTTGCCTGATTCAGAGAGATAAGAAAGAATATCCCTTTTCCGAGTTCTTTCAGGTACTTCTCCTGTTCCAAAAAAACTGTTAAACAGTCTATCGATGTCAGGCCAGCCTGTTTTAAAGTCAAAATAGCCAACATCATGAGCCAATCCCTCTTGACGAGCACAAACCTCACAAAGATGTCGTATTTCGGTTCTGTTATTGATTATCTTGGTATGCTTTATCGTAGCTTCTCTTTTCAGACACACATCACATAAAGCCATTTCTTTTCAAGCACCTCCAGATTTGTAGGATAGTATCATATTTTTAAAATTGTTTAAATATTAACATAACTCCTTAGTTTATTCAATTCCAGAAAGGAATGCTTTTGTAATACCCAATCTATTTCCCCTCTGTACAGATATTTCTAATTGCATTCCAGATATGCCTCAAGATAGATGCGATAATCATCATTATCGGGTGCCATTGCTCTTGCGAGTTTAAGATGTCCCATACCCAGTTCTCGATTTCCCAGTTTTATCATTGAAAGTCCTAATCCAAAATGAGCGTAATGAT
>CALIRS010000178.1 GCA_938042205.1 uncultured bacterium
CACTGGCGATGCCTGATATACACTGGGGTTACGGATTCCCGATTGGTGGTGTTGCTGCTACTGATCCGGAAAATGGAGGAGTAATTTCTCCTGGTGGAGTAGGTTTTGATATTAGTTGTGGCGTCAGGCTTTTAAGAACGAATCTTAAAGTGTCTGAAGTAGAGAAGTACATTGACAGAATTATGGAAAATTTGGCAGTAAATATTCCCAAAGGCGTAGGCAGCAAGGGAAAGATTCGAACTTCAAGAAAAGACCTTGAAGATATATGTCGAAAAGGCGCCAGGTGGGCAGTCGAAAATGGATATGGATGGCCCGAAGATCTTCAAAATATAGAGGAAAAAGGAGCCCTTGAGGGGGCAGATCCATCTCTTGTTTCTCAAAGGGCATTTGAAAGAGGAGCCGGACAGCCAGGGTCCCTCGGTGCAGGGAATCATTTTCTTGAACTCCAGCGGGTTGAGAAATTATATGACAGGAAAGTAGCTGAAAAGCTTGGTTTATTTGAAGGGATGCTCGCCATAATGATTCATTCAGGCTCAAGAGGTTTTGGGCATCAAATATGTTCTGACTATCTGAAGGTTATGGACAGGGCAATGAGAAAATATGGTTTCCAGCTCCCGGATAGGCAGCTGGCATGTGCACCGGTGGAATCCCCTGAAGGGAAAGATTATTACGCCGCAATGGCATGCGCTATTAACTATGCTCTGTGTAACCGTCAGGTTCTGGCATGCTGGGTCAGGGAAACCTTTGAAAAAGTTATCGGTTCGAGTGCTAGAGAGCTTGGTTTAAACTTGATCTACGATGTTTCACACAATACCGCAAAGTTTGAGAAACACCAGCTGAATGGGAAAACAAAAAGACTATGCGTGCACAGAAAAGGAGCCACCAGAGCTTTTGGTCCGGGTCATTCAGATCTTCCAGATCACTATCGAAGCATTGGTCAGCCAGTGATTATTCCTGGTGACATGGGCTCTGCTTCATATGTTCTTGTAGGAACAGAGGAAAGTGAAAAAATTGCTTTTTCATCTACTTGTCATGGTGCCGGTAGACTGATGAGCAGGGGAGAAGCAAAAAGGAAGATCAGAGGAGAAAAGCTCAAGAGTGAACTTGAGTCACGTGGAATAAGGGTGGTCAGCGGTAGCGTTTCTCTTCTTGCGGAAGAGGCTCCCGAAGCTTACAAGGATGTGGACCGCGTGGTTGATATCTGTGAAGGAGCCGGTCTTTCCCGAAAGATAGCCAGACTCGTTCCTCTGGGTGTAGTAAAAGGCTAAACAGGAAATAATGTTTATTGTTAATAGCTTCCATAATTTCCTAAAGATAGCCACAAGCCTTTCCGATAAAAATCTTATGTCGTCGGCTGGAAAGGCTACGGGTGAATGACTGATTTTGGCATTGACATCACCAGCGGGTATGTAGACAACCAGGCAAGGAGAAATCTATATAAAGAGATCTTTAAAGTAATACCCTTTCTGGCTGACCAGGAAGGAGATTTAATAAATCTTCACTCTGCAAGAGTTGCCATTCTTTCATCAAAATTAGGAACGCATGTTTTAGAATCTGATTGGAAAATGCTCTTTCTTGCAGGACTATTTCATGATGTAGGGGCTAATGGATCAAATATTCACCCGGTCCGGGTGCGCAGTCTTTCAGAGCATTCAAGGAATCCCTGGCTTAAAACACATACCATTCGAGCCCACCACTCCTTAAAAAGAATTTTACTTTTCAGAGGTGCGGCACAGGCAGTGCTCGAACATCACGAGTGGTTTGACGGAGGTGGCTATCCTTTAGGCAAGACAGGAACAAACATTATGCTGGAAGCACAGGCTCTCAGGCTGGCAGATGCTTTTGACATCGCCATGCTCTATTTAGGATCGGTAGAAGCAGCTTTCGACAACCTGAAAATCAGGAAGGACAAGGAGTTTGATGGCGACTTGCTGGACCTTTTCAAAAAGATTTTTTCAGAAGCAGGAGCCCAGAAATACTGGGAGAATCCCGAAGAGACGATTAAAGAAGTGATAAATTTTTATAAAAATTATGACCTTAGAATCGGGGAAGAAGATATATTTTCATTGCTTCTTCTTTTTGATTTAAAGAAAAAACCCTTGCGGGGTCATACTAAGCGAGTGAAAGAGCTTGCCGAGACTGTCTGTCGGATTGCTAATATCAGTGAGTGTGAAGACATAATAGCCAGCGTATTTGTTCATGAGATATATACAACCTACGAACCTTACCTCGGAGCGTTCATTGGTAGCTGTCTTCGTCGTGATATTCTTGACTACTTTTCCGAAGTTCAAAATGCGTTTTTAGGGCTTGAAGAAGATCTCTGGGTAGCGGAAATTGTAAGAGCCTGCTGTTCTCTTGACCAGAAACTTTCGATTAATGGAGAACCGCATGATATAAAATCAATCGAGCAAGCCCTCTCCGAAATGGCAAGCACTTTTTCTGCTGATACTTTACTACTGCTTGAAAAAGCGGCAAGTTCTTTAAAAAGGTCATTCTTTTCGAAAATGTGACATAGCAACATAACGAAGTGGTATGTGCTGGTACAAAAAGTCTTTTAATTGTGACGCCAGGCTATTGGAAGAGACGATTTCAACCTTTGGGTTAACTGATGAGCCAATCTCAACGGCTCAGGGATGCGGTATTTTCCGGTCGTCTTTTTGATAATTTCTAAAGATGAGTCAATATCTACCCGATGCCCTGGAGAAATATATATCGGTTTCACATTTTCCCTGGTTCTTACAACAGCACAAACTGGTTTATTGCTTTCATCATAAATATATTCCACGCTCCATTTCTTTTCACCTGGTATTACTCTTTGACCATAAAGCAGTTTTTTAGCAACACCTACAGTGGGTTTATTGAGAATAAAACCAAGGTGCGATGCCAGACCAAATCTACGTGGATGAGCAATGCCATGACCATCTACAAGTACTACATCAAAAGAATGTGTTAAATTTAGAAAGCAATTTAGAAGAGCAGGAAGTTCACGAAAAGCAAGAAGCCCGGGTACATAGGGGAATTTAATTTCACCTACAAATGTGCTTTGCTCAATGGTCTTAAAACTTTGAAGCTCTATGATGACCACTGCTGCCAGTGCAAGTTTATGTACTTTAAGATAGCTAACATCTGCTCCGGCAACTGTTTTTAAAGAGGAGACATCAAATTTTTCAAGCTTTACCTTTAAAGATAACTTTTTCTGAAAAGAAATAGCTTCTTTCGGACAGAGTCCTTCCAGCTCCCTAAGGGCCTTGTTTAGTCTTGCTTTAAGATCAATCATTCAGCTTTTCGAAATCCTGGCTGATTACTTTTTCAATTACTGGAGTAAATCTTTTCGAGGCGATTATCTCTTTTTGAAATAAAAGAGATACAATATAAAAAGCAAGAACCAAAAAGGCAAATGCTCCAAATATACCTGCCGTCTGGCTGAAACGATTAAGATTAACCATTAATGCTATTTGCGAAAATAAAAGGTAGCCGAGAATAAACATGATTAAGGGGAAAATATACGCAATGCTGCTTCCGAGAACAAAAGACGACTCTTCAAAGCGCACAATAACGGTCTCTCCAGGGCTTGCACCAGCTTCGTTTATTGCTTCTATATGTCGCTCATCTCCGCGCATGGCACAACCTATACCACATCCTTCACAGCCAGCAGCGCCTCTAAACACCACAGTAGCTTTATCTCCGGATAACCTCAATACTCTTCCAATTTCCTTCATTTTATACTCCAAAGATACTATACAATATTGACAGCCTTCCTGTGGCCATCAGAATTCCAAAAAAGAGCAAGAATGCTCCTGCGAGTTTATTTACCATCCCGAGAAGAGGCATTCTTTTTGAATAGAACCGGATGAACGAAGAGAAGGCAAGACCCACAAAAAAAAGTGGAATTGCCAGTCCTAAAGAGTAAGCGAGCAGGTAATAAACACCCTTAAGAACGGAGCTGGAAGTAGAAGCTAAAAGAAGTATTGATCCAAGAATTGGCCCAGAGCAGGGTGACCATCCAAGCCCAAAAGTTATACCCATGACAAAGGCAAAAAAAGTTTTTGAAACTTGAGTAAGTTGAATATCTATCCTTTTAGTAGTGGTAAGAAACGGAATTTGAATAATCTCGAGAAGGTGAAGACCAAAAATGATAATAATAGCGCCTGCAACTCGAATGAACAATTGACGGTAATTAAACAGAAAAGAACCAATAACTGAAGCTGAGGCCCCGAGCGCTACGAACAAAAGTGTAAATCCTGATATAAAAAAAACAAGGTTAATAACAATACCTGTAAGAGATTTCACGTCTCTGATAGATTTCAGTTCTTCTACAGAGAATCCAGTAACAAAACTCATATAAACAGGGACAAGTGGTAAAACACACGGAGAAAAGAAGGTTAGCACACCAGCTCCAAAAGAAGCCCAGATGGTTAGCTCCAATTTAGCCTCCCGGATTTCTATATTTGTATATTTTGTCCCGAGGGTCGATAACCTTCCGGGTCGATAGTTATTTTATACCCTGTAGGGTATCTGAGCAAATGCTTGACTTCGACTAACCGTGGAACTTCTTCTTTAGGAACTTCAATTCTGAAACCATCCTCACTTACTCTTGCTCTCACGTCAGAAAAACCAAGTTCAAGTACCTGTTTTTCAATACTCCTTATAAGGTTAAAAAGTTCTGGCTGAATCCTTACCCCGAATGGGAACCTGGTGGCAATACAGGTAGTAGGACGTGATGGCAAGGGCAAACCCAGCTTTCTTACAGTTTCTTTT
>CALIRS010000179.1 GCA_938042205.1 uncultured bacterium
ATAACGAATTTGTGAAAGGGAAAAAAATCTAACATGGGTAAAACCCTTGCTGAAAAGTTATTGTCAAGAGGAGCGGGACGTGAAGTTTCTGCAAGCGAAGTAATTCTGGTCAACTTAGACTTTTTAATGGGACAGGATGGCACTTCACCTCTTGCGATAAAGGCTTTCTATGATATGGGTGGGGAAAAAGTATTTGACCCGTCAAAAATTGCCATGGTAATTGATCATAGCTCCCCAAGTCCTAGTCATGGAATATCCCAGCTTCACGATATGATGCGAAAGTTTGCAAAGGAAACGGGAATTATTCTCTATGAAATTGGTGAGGGAGTTTGCCACCAGTTACTTCCAGAAAGAGGACATGTAGTCCCTGGAGACATTGTTATCGGAGCAGATTCCCACACCTGTACTTACGGAGCACTTGGAGCTTTTGCTACGGGTGTAGGTTCTACTGACCTTGCTGCAGCTATGATTTCAGGAAAAACCTGGTTTAAAGTGCCGGAGACTATATCCATTGTGTTTAAAGGAAGAGCGGGCAAGGGTGTTTTTTCAAAAGACATGGCATTGAAACTTGCATCAGTGTTAACTGCAGACGGTGCTACTTATAAAGCATTGGAAATAAAAGGTCAAGCACTTGAGAATCTTTCTATGGACGCTCGCTTTACTATTTCTAACATGGCTATTGAAGCAGGAGCGAAGGTTGGTCTTATGGTACCTGATATGGTCACCATTGATTGGGTCAAGAAACATTCTGTCAAATCATTTGTTCCTCTTTATCCAGACAATGACGCTCATTATGAAAATGAAATCGAGATAGATACAAAAAACCTTGAACCTCAAGTAGCTGTCCCTCACCAAGTTGATAATGCGGTTCCGATCTCAGAAGTTGAAGGAGTAGAAATTCAGCAAGCCTTTCTTGGCACCTGTACTAACGGTCGTTTAGAGGATCTTGAAATTGCAGCCAGAATTTTATCTGGAAACAGAGTTCATCCTGATGTTCGCTTTATCATTGCTCCAGCATCAAAAAAGATCTTAACGATGGCAGTCAAAAAAGGTGTTTTTGAAATTCTGAATGATGCGGGGGCAGTATTTGTAACTCCTGGTTGCGGTCCCTGTGTGGGGACTCATAACGGTATTCCTTCCGATGGTGAAAATGTAATTTCAACCGCTAATCGCAATTTCAAAGGAAGAATGGGAAATCCTGAGGCTTCAATCTATCTTGCTTCACCTGCAACTGTGGCGGCGTCAGCTATAGAAGGTAAAATCACTGATCCAAGAAAATATCTTTGATCTGGAGGATATAAGTTGACCCTGAAAGGAAAGGCTTATAAATTCGGTGATAACATTAACACCGATTATATTATTTCGGGAAGATACAAGTTCAAGACTCTAAACATGGATGAACTGGCAAAACATATTATGGAAGACCTTGACCCTGATTTTTATTCTCGCCTCAATCCTGGTGACTTTATAGTAGCTGGAAAAAATTTTGGTTGTGGTTCTTCAAGAGAACAGGCTCCACTGGCAATAAAACATGCACGGGTTGGGGCAGTAATCGCTAAATCGTTTGCTCGAATATTCTATCGCAACGCCGTCAACGTTGGACTTATGCTTATTGAAGCGGATACCGATGAAATAAGCAATGGAGACGAGCTTGACGTCGACCCTGAAAAAGGCGTTATTTTTAATAAGACAAAAAGTATTAAAATAAAATTTAATCCTCTTCCTGATTTTATGCTTAGCATTCTCAAGAATGGTGGACTGGTAAAGCATTTTAAAAAACACGGTGGTTATAACTTCTAACATCTGGAGGCATTAATGAGAAAAATCACTCTTATTCCTGGTGATGGGATAGGACCCGAAATTGCCTCCGCGATGAAATTAGCTGTTGAAGCTACTGGAGCAGAAATTGAATGGGAAGAAATACAGGCAGGATCGGAGGTAACAGAAAAATATGGAACTCCGCTTCCAGATGAAGTACTTGAGTCCATCAGAAGAAATAAGGTCGCAATTAAAGGACCAATTACTACCCCCATTGGTTCAGGTTTTCGATCGGTAAATGTTGCTCTTAGAAAAGCTCTTGACCTTTATGCATGTGTCAGACCCGCATTTTCAATTGAAGGTGTTAAAAGCAATTATACAGATATTGATCTTGTAATTATTCGAGAAAATACTGAAGACCTTTATGCTGGAATAGAGAGAATGGTTGATGAGAATACAGCCGAAAGCATTAAGAGAATTACCAGGAGAGGAAGCGAGCGTATCTCAAGGTTCGCTTTCGAATATGTTAAAAAACACGTCCGAAAAAAAGTAACTGTCGTTCACAAGGCAAACATTATGAAGATGACTGATGGTCTTTTTTTAAAAGTGGCTTCTGAAGTTGCTAAAGAATATCCGGAGATAGAATTTGAAGACCGGATTGTTGACAACATGTGTATGCAACTTGTTATAAAGCCTCAAATATATGATGTTCTCTTATGCCCGAATCTTTATGGTGATATACTTTCGGACCTATCAGCTGGACTCGTTGGAGGACTGGGGGTGGCTCCAGGAGGAAACATAGGCGATGACTATGCCGTTTTTGAACCGGTACACGGCAGTGCCCCGAAATACAAAGGAATGAACAAGGTAAATCCCACGGCAATGATCCTTTCCGCCTGGATGATGTTAGATTACTTAGGTGAATCTACAGCCGCGGCAAGATTGCTCGAAGCAGTAAAGGAAACTATAAGAAAGGGAAGAAAAGTTACTTACGACCTGGGCGGTAACGCCACCACCATGGAAATGGCAGAAGAAATTGTCCGCCATCTCTCCTGATTATAAAAATGGAAACGAAATTTGTCAGAAACGCAATTTTAGTGGGCATCATATCCACCAGCTTTCTCCTGATAGTGAAGCTTGCTGCGGGAGCTTTATCTGGAAGCAGAGCTCTTCTTTATGATGGCTTTGAATCATTAACTGATCTTCTGGTTTTGGTTTTCGTTGCCGGTGTTCTTAGAATTTCCGAAAAACCAGCTGATGAAGAGCATCATTTCGGTCATACAAAAGCAGAATCAGTAGCCTCTCTCTTTATCGGCATCGGCATATTTTTATTTGGAATTTTTCTCATATACCGGTCTTATTTTGATATCGTGAGTGGAAGAATCACTGTGCCTCACCAGTTTTCTTTTGCAGTAGCAGTTTTTGTGGTGATTTCCAAGGAAATTCTTTATTTTTACACCAGGAGAGTTGCTCGTTTGACTTCAAGTCCTTCACTTCTGGCAATTGCTGCTGACCATCATAAAGATGCTCTCACCTCTATAATTACCATAGCTGGAACATTAAGCGCATTTCTTCGTGAACCAAAACTTGATATCGGAGCTGCCTTGATAACTTCTCTCATTATCGTATCTATAGGCTCCACTGTTGTCTTTCAAGGAGTGATGTCTCTTATGGACACCGCTCCACCAGAAGAGATTATAAATTCGATTTCTGAATCGATAAGAAAGGTGAATGGAATAAGAGAGGTGAGCCAGATAAGAGCCAGGGAAACCGGCCGTTACATCTATGTGGATGCAAAGATTAAAGTGGACCCTGAATTAACAGTTGAAAAGGGTCATGAGATTGCCGTAAAAGCAAGAGAAGCAGTCATGAAAGCATGTACCAGAGTGAAAGACGTTATGGTACATGTCGACCCTTATGTTTAAAATTTTTCATTAAAAAATTTATTCGGATAGGGGCAGCAAGTGAAAAAAGCCTTTTTAGGTTTTGTTATTCTGTTTGCGATGTTTGTTGAAGATTGCTCTCAGATCAGACCAGTAGAAAAAAAACTATCCGGAGTCGAAAAACCCAAGACTGATCAAGCTAAGGAAGGTTTTAATATCGATGTTCTGATTTCTTTTGAAATGATGGAAATTAATGAAGTCAAAGATCAGGTAGAAATATATTTTCGAGTTACAAATTCAATCTCTGCGCCTACTGAAGAGAATTTAAAAGAAGTGAATCTTTTAAGCTTTGATTGTCCGGAACTTTCCGGTGATAAATATACAGAAAAATTT
>CALIRS010000180.1 GCA_938042205.1 uncultured bacterium
TTCTTTTTTAATATTGCTTTAACCTTCTCAGTAATCGTGTCTGAAATCAAACGAAGAATCATTACTCCTCCTATAGAATGGCTGCATGCTTTGTTTAGCTGGAATATTGTAACAATTATTTTTAACTTCTGTGATAAGGATGCCCCCGAATAACACTTAGAACTCGATATATTTGTTCTAAAAGAATAAGGCGCGCCAGCATATGTGAATATGTAAATTTCGATAGAGAAATCTTGTAATCCGCTCGTTTTAAAAGAGTAGCGTGAACACCTTCATCTCCACCAATTATAAAAACACAATTTCTGGAATTTCTTTCCATGTCTTTCAGAATATCAATCAGTTCCCTGGTATTATATTCTTGACCATGGGAGTCGAGAACAAAAACAACTTCATCTTCTCTTATTTTTGAAAAAATCAAATCAGCTTCTTTCTTTAAGCGTATTCTTTTATCTCCTTTTGATTCTCTAACCGATACACTTTCAAAGGGGATAAATCGCATAATCCGTTTTTCGTAATCTTCAATCAGTTCTTTCCAGCCTCTGCTCTTAGCACGCCCGACAGTAATTATTTTTAATTTCATACCAGGTTTGCATTCAGTCTTTCAGGGACAATGTAGGACACTGGTTTCTCAGCTAAAACCATTTCAGCCGTTTTCTTTTCTTTCCCACGAAAATAGGTAATTTTTACCTTATCTCCAACTTTTTTATTTCTGATTTCAGCAATTAGATCTTCCATGTTAGTAATCTTCTTCCCATTCATTTCAATAATAACGTCTCCTTTTTTAAGACCGGCATTAGCAGCAGGTGTCCCCGGTACAACTTCCAGAATTATCGCCCCTTCTTGCGCTTCTTCAGGTAAACTTTCAGCATAATCTTTGGCATCTGCACCAAGAACTCCAATGAAAGGATGAGAGACTTTGCCCGTCTCGATTAATTGTTTTGCCACTGCCATAGCATCGTTTATAGGTATTGCAAAACCAATTCCCTGATACCCCCCTGATTGGGAGTAGATAAGAGAATTAACACCCACAACTCGACCCCTTGCATCACACAAGGGACCGCCACTATTTCCAGGATTAATAGCAGCATCAGTCTGGATCAGATTTGTATAAGTTCTCGTGGCGCCAGTTTCATCCTGAACGCTTACATTCCTTCGAAGTGCAGAAATGACTCCTGCAGATACAGTATACGATAATCCAAAGGGATTGCCGATAGCTACTGCAACTTCACCCACCTGAAGTTTAGACGAATCTCCAATCTCTGCTGCTGGAAGGTCAGTTGCTTCAACTTTCACCACTGCTAAATCAGTATCTCTATCCCTTCCAATGACCTTCCCTTTATACTCCTTTCCACCAAGCAAAGTCACGATGATTTCATTTGCTCCTTGAACTACATGATAATTGGTTATAATATACCCATCTTTGCGGATAATAATCCCGGTGCCTATTCCCGAAACTCGCTCGTAGTACGGTCCGAAAAAAAAGCTTTCAATTCTGGTAATTTTTTCCACCCTTATGTTTACCACACTCGGTTGCACCTTTTCTGATACAGCCACCACTGGATCAAGCACATTCTTGGATTCAATTTTGATAACCTTTTCTTTGCTCTTCGCTAACTTGAGAGCATCTTTCAGTTCGCCTTTAAGTAATAATCCTTTAACACTATATCCAGTAACGTAAGAGAGAATTCCTATCGAAAAAACAATAGCGAATATAATTCCAATTAAAATGCCAGTGAACAGCAACCAGAAATTTGTAGATCTTTTTTCCTCCATAGAGAGTCACCTCAAATAGTATTATAAACTGGGTTTTTTGAATTTCTTGTGAATTTTTGATCTATTCTTCAGGAAGCACCAAACAGACTAAAAACCAGATTTATATAAAAAACAAATACTACTATTATCAAAGAAACTGAAAAATGGGTAAGAAATGCCGGTAAAGGCTGGTTAAAAGTAATCTTTGATTCTTCAAAATAAGCTTTTCTAATTATTTTTAAATAATAACCAAGGGATACGGCTGACATTGCCACAGCAAATGCCACCACTCCTGTAAAACCAGCTTCAATCATTGTTTTGAACAGATAAACCTTGGCAAAAAAACCTGGCAACGGTGGCAGCCCTGCTAGTGAAAGTAAAGATACCGACAGTAAAAACGCTGCCAGAGGAGATACTTTTGAAAGTCCAGATACCTCTGTAAGAGCCGGTCCAGACCGCTTTGAAAGTCCTGGAAGTACACTTAAGAGTCCGAGGTTTGAAATCCCGTACGCAAAAAGATAAAGAAAAAGAGCTTTCGAGGTTTCTTCATTTAACGACAAAAACGCAAGAAGCATAAAACCTGCCTGCGAAATGCTTGAATACGCTATAATGCGCGTTAGGTTGTTCTGTACCAGTGCTGAAAAGTTTGCCAGGAAAAGTGTGAGTACAGCAACGATCATGAAGAGACTCTGAACAACTGTTACTGGAGGTAGATAGCTGAGGAGTCTATACAGAGCAATAAAACCAGCTATTTTAGGAATTACGCCAATAACCATAAGAGAAATAGTTTCCTGCCCCTCATAAGCATCCGGAGCCCAGAATTGCCAGGGAAAGAAAGCTATCTTATAACCAAAAGCTCCGACTGTTAGTAAAAGTCCGCAGGAGACAATACTCAGCTTAAACCCCTGAACTTCAGCAAAGGAAGCCCCGATGGTACTGTAATCAAAGCTTCCTCCAAAAACAGAGGAAAGGGTTATTCCAAATACGAAAAATCCAGAAGCCACAGCACCAAAGGTGAAGTACTTGGCAGCAGCCTCGGTCTCACTTTTCTTTCCAAAAAATCCTGCTAGAGCATAAACGGGCAGCGAGGCTATCCCTAAGGCTATTAAAAGCGAAACTAAGTCTAACACCTCAAACATTAAGATACCGCCTAAATAGGACATAAACGTAAGCAAAGCGAAGAGACCTGCATTTTCCCGTGTTTTACCGTAAGAGTAAAAAACGAGTGTAATGAATAAAAGAAAAAAGGATACAATGATTCTTCCATATGAGGAAGTCCCATCTATCAATAAACCTCTAAAATTGAACGGATGTGCTGGAGTAATAAATGCAGAAGCTAATAGTAAAAGTGTGGCAAATATTATAGAGGTAATGGCTATCGCTTTTCCGCTAACCTTTTTACCCGACATGAACATGAGAACAATAATAAAAACTACAGCCAGTACTTCAGGTTGAAAATAAGGATTATATACACTGCTAAGTCCTATATCCAAAACCCTCACCTGCCACCTTTCAAAGTTTCAACACGTTTAAAACTAAAGGTCTAATCCATCCAATTACTGATTCCGGGTAAACTCCAGTAAATACTATAAAAATAGCCAGAGTCCAGAATACTGCTCTTTCATAAAACAGCAGAGGTTCCTGTCCTGCATTTATGTTTGATTCCGGGCTAAAAATTGAATTTCGAACTAACTTTAAAAGATAAGTGGTGTTGAGAACCACGCCTGCACCAACGAGCAATGCGTAAAAACCAAATGCTTTAAATGATCCCACTACAGAAAGAAATTCCCCGACAAACCCTGCCATTCCAGGCATTCCCATAGAGGCAATAGCAGCAAATACGAACGCCCAACCAAGTTCAGGCACTGTTAAAGCCAATGCTTTTATTTTTTCCATTTCCCGGGTATGAAGCCTTTCATAAGTCATCCCTACCAGGAAAAATAAAAGACCGGTAATCAATCCGTGAGCCCACATAACAAAAATTGAGCCTGAATAACCGATTTCGTTTGCGGAAGCAATCCCCGCGGTAACAAACCCCATATGAGCGACGCTCGAATAAGCAACCAACCTTTTGATATCGTTCTGCGCAAAAGCCAAAAGAGCTCCGTAAATAATAGACACCACCGCAAAAGCCAGTATGTACCACTTGAATTTAAGTATCAGATCAGGAAACATGGTAATATTCAACCTGATTATTCCGTAGCCACCCATTTTTAAAAGCACCCCCGCAAGAAGTACGGATGCTGCAGTCGGTGCCTGAACGTGTGCGTCTGGAAGCCAGGTGTGAAATGGAAAGCTGGGAAGCTTTACTGCAAAACCAATAAACATTAACCAGAAAGTGAGTAATTTTAAATCAGGCGGCATGTTTCTAACCGCAGTCGTAAGCATTTCAAAATCAAATGAACCTGCCCTTCCAGAAACATACACAATCAATACACCTATCAACATCAGAACGCTTCCAGCAAACGTATATATAAAAAACTTAAGTGCAGCATACTCCCGCTCTTCGCTTCCCCAGATACCGATCAAAAAATACATAGGAATCAATACCGCTTCCCAGAACACATAAAAGAGTATGAAGTCTCGAGTACTGAAGACTCCTATAAGTGCTGCTTCTAATAAAAGAAGCATCGAAAAATAGAATTTTTCTCGATCTCTATCAACAGTGAAAGACCCGATTACAGCAAGCAAGGTAAGAAGTGTTGTCAGAAAAATAAGGACAATACTTAGCCCGTCTACTCCGAAATTAAAACTGGCAGTTAAAGGCTTTAACCACTCTAAATTTAAAGTAAAACCAAACAATCCTTTTTTGGCATCGTATGTAAACAGCGTAAAAGAAAGAACAAATGTTAATAAAGAAACAATTAAAGCAAAACCCCGAATAACATCCTTCCTTCGAGGTAGAATTATCCCGATTACCGCACCTGCAAGGGGAATGGTGATTAAAGAAACCAGAAGCATTACTCAGCCCCCCATCCCAGGAAGAGATAAAGATAAGCTAAGAGAAGCACTATCAATATGGAAACTGCCAGATAATATTGAAGAATCCCATTCTGAATTCTTCGCACTCTGTCGCCTGCTACCACTGATATAGACCCAACCCCGCGAACGATCCCATCAACTAGATTTTCATCTAAAAAGCGAGAAATTTTTGCAAGTAACTGATATCCTCCAAGAAAAACAGCATTATAAAAATCATCAATATAAAGCCTGTTATAAAAAGCATCAGCTATGAACTGAACTACGCGAACTTTAATTTTCTCAATTTCGTAACGAGGCGAACCATAGGTAACCCAGGCAAAAAGTATACCGGCAAAAGAAACAACTGCGCTCACTATCGCACCTTTTGCCTCCACATGTCCTGACGCTGCTGGAGCAAATATCTCGCTAAAAGCAATATAGGAAGCAGCAAATGATAGAATCGCCAGCGTTATCATAGGAAAATGCATTTTCCAGTCGGATTCATGAACTTCATCGTAAACCTTCCCGGGCTCGCCCGTAAATACTCGGAAGAAAGCTCTGAAAATATAAAAAGAGGTTAAAAAAGCACCAAATAATAGTAAGTAATACAACCAATATATCTCGTTAGCTTCAGCAGCGGTAATGATTGTATCTTTACTGAAGAATCCACCCGTTCCCGGGAATCCTGCAAGAGAAAGACCTCCTACCAAA
>CALIRS010000181.1 GCA_938042205.1 uncultured bacterium
GGTCATTGATTAACTTATTGTAGCGGTTTGGATCATCTTGATACTTAATCAGCAGTGCAGTTTTAACTACATCCCGAAGAGCTTTTGGAGTCTCTTCAACTTTCCCAGCTAGAAACAAACAAGCAGTTGCAATTACCTGGAAGCACACTTGAATAAAATGAAGGAATCTAAATTGGAAATGCAGTACAAAGCGTTCGTTTCCCCGTTGTTTATGAGAGTGGTTTGCAAAAAACTTATGGCAGAACACAACTGCTGTTGCAATTGTTAACTGAGGACTGGAATTCAAAACATTCATCATAAGCTTCAATGAAAAAGAAAAGAAGCTTCTTCTTCACCTCCTTTCCAAACCTGATGATCTGTCTTTAGTTCTAAACCACCTTTCAGTCAGAAACGTTGAGGGAGGGCCGGCAAACCTTCGCTTGCTCGAAAAGGCAGTTATCAAACTCAGTCACTCAATAAAGGAAAAGTTCGATAACGACCCCGGGCTTGTTCAAAATCTCATAAACTCCATACTTTCTATGGATAAAGATCTCTTCAATATGCTTATTGTATATCTTCTTTTCTCAAGCACACGAAACGAAGATGCACAAAGAGTCATAGAAAATATTCCGCTGAAAGAACTTCTTAAAGGAATAATGGAAGCACATGAAACCGGTCAAACTCAGATACAGCGACTTGCTCCAGTAATCTCCAGACTCAAGTTGAATTCTGAAACCAAATCTCAGCTAATAATGGCTTTTAGAAACGAATTGATTACTAAAGGATACAGTAACGAAGAAGTTGATTTAATGTTTAGACCGATATCAGAAGAAGTTCCTGTTGTAGACAAGAGAGACGGAGAACTAGATTTAGGGGGGAAAAGATCCGTTGAAGGAGAAAGGGGAGATTCTGCTCTTCCAGTCATTCCATTAGCCGAAGGTGAATTCAGCCCCAGAGAAATCCAGATTCTCGAACTATTGAAAGGCGAAACCAGTGAGAAAAAATACATTGAGCATGTCTCAAGTTCTCTTTTTGCACTCTTTGAACTTTCAAAAGACGAAAATGTTCTTGAAAATCTGGTGGATGCCATAAAACAACATCTACCTGGAGCAATGAGAACAGGTAATTTTTTTACGCTTGCAAGAGCCGTTACTTACCTTAAAAAAATTGAACAAAACACAAGCTATTCAAAAGTCAGTATCTTAATTAAAGAAGTTCTCGAAGAGATATCCCAGAAAAAATACATTATGCAGGCTTTCGAAACGATATCCAAGGCTGAAACGAAATCTTCTCAATATAAACATGCACTTCAATTTTTAAAAGTCTTGCCAAGAGAAAAAACACTAAATACTTTAATTGAAGTTCTCGCAATTGAGGAGCTAATTTCCAGGAGAAAACAATTGCTGATGGTTATCTCAAAAATTTCTGAAAATTCCATTCATATTCTTGGGAAAAAGATTGAAGATCCCCGATGGTATCTGGTAAGAAACATCGTCACTATTTTCGCGATCACAGGGAAAGAAGAAGCAATCCCATATCTTGCAAAAACAATTAAACACTCCGATTTCAGAGTTAAGAAAGAATCGGTTAAAGCATTGGGTATTATTGGTGGAAAGAAGGCTTTCGAAATACTAACCGAATCACTTTCAGATAACAGCAAAGACCTCGAACAAATCATAATCCATTCCATCGGGCAAACGGGAGAACCGGAAGCAATTGAAATTTTAAGACCCATCGCCCTGAAAAAAGATATCTTCTGGAGAAATTTAGAAAAAAGGATAGCCGCAGTAGAATCATTAAGAAAGCTTAACATACCGGACGCAATAAAAATACTTAAAACTTTATCCCAGGTACGTAGCTTTTTCTTTCCTCGTAAAGCAAGACAGCTTGCAAATGCAGCTCGTGAAGCTCTCTCTTCCATATCAGCATCAGAAAAGAAAGAAAAACTAGCATTAGCGGAGATGATCGATAATGCCTGAATTTATGATGCCCGTAGAAGATCTAAGTCGTGAGGAGTTAAGAGAAATTGCTGCTGACTTCATGCGTAAGTTTAACAGTCTCTGCAAACAAGCTCTGTTTTATCCAGAAGAACACCCCATACTTCAGGAAGCGATTAATGAGTTCCGCCGATTTCTAAAAACTTTTTTAGAAAATTACGGTCGTTTTCTTATCAACTTCTTCGAAGGACAGATATTTTTATATAACATTTTTGTGCCTCAAGCAGCAACCTCTTTTGAAAAAACAATTTCAGATCTCGAAGAAAAGGGTATAAAGGAAATTACATTCCTTCCGGGTACCTCGAAAAAGGAAATTTATAATTTTGCCAGGCTTGTAAATGAAAAGAAAGAAGTAATTGAAAGCACTGGAGGAATTCAAGCAGCTCTTGTAAATAATAATATCACCCATATTATTGTTGTGGAGGCTGCGCCATCTGAGAGAGATTCTGGAAAAGAACATCTCGAAGGCGACTCTTCGATTTCAGAACTTTCATTCGAAACCTACAACATGGCAATTCAAGCAATCAAGGAAATCGCAAATGATCTCTTAACGGGAAGACCAATAATAGTTACCCAGGCAAGAAGAGTTGTAGATTCGATGGTTGAAAAAGTATTGCAAAACCCGGATGCTTTATTACGACTTTCGATACTTAAAAATTATGATGAAGACACTTTTTACCATTCAGTAAACGTTCTTATTCTTTCAATCACACTGGGTGCTTTCATTAAGTTAGAAAAAATAGATCTTACAAACCTTGGGATGAGTGCTCTACTTCATGATATTGGAAAAATTAAAATTCCCGTCGATATCATTAGAAAACCAACGAGTTTGACTCCCGGTGAATGGGAAATCATCAAATCTCATCCAGTAATGGGAGCAGAAGCACTTTTGACTGCTAAGGGGCTTAACAAAATCAGCATCGCAGTAGCTCTTGAACATCATATGGGTTACGACAAAAGAGGTTACCCTCAAATTAATCTTATCGACAGACCTCATCTTTTCTCACGAATGGTGGAAACCGTTGATATATATGATGCTTTAACTTCTCAAAGAGCATACCGAAAACCAACTCTTCCAGATAATGCTCTACGCCTTATTTATTCTCAGGGCGGGAAAAAACTTGATCCACTTCTTTCAAGTGCTTTTGTGAAACTTATGGGAATTTATCCTGTCGGAAGCACCGTAAAACTAAATACGGGCGAATATGCTATAGTGGTTAAGCCAGGAAAAGAAGATATTACACGACCAAAGGTTCTTGTTATCCTGGATTCAGAGCTCAAAGCAATTGACCCGCTTCAAACTGTTGACCTTCTTAAGGAGGCGCGTCTTGGCGGTAAGCGAACAACTATTTTAGAATCAATTCACCCGCTGCTAATTGGAATAAATCCTGAGGACTATGTAGTTTACACAGATGCCCAGCATTAACCTTAACGATAAATTTAATTTGCACTCTAAATTGAGCTTTTAATAACATCTTTACATGTACATGGCAAAGAAATGCAAAAGGCGCTTTTTGAAAGAAGATCTTCAAAGAATGGATAAATTTATCGAAGAGTTTCTTTATTCACCTTCTTCAGGATACTACATGGTAGATGCAAACCAGAAAAATGATTACCTAACCGCACCACAAATTTCAGGCCTCTTTTCTGATTTCGTCTCGGAGTTTATGGTTTCAAAAGCAGAAGAAGATCAGGCAGAAAAACCTATTTTTGTTGACCTCGGCGGCGGTACTGGAAAAATTGCTATCTCTTTATTAAAGATTATAGAAAATTCAGAGAGGTTTAAATTCGCAGAGGTATATCTTCTGGAAAAGTCATTTAAAAGAGCGGAAGAGGCTCTAAATGAGAATCCATCAATCAAATATATCGATAATATTTCCGAGATTCCTGAAGATAGACCTGTATACGGGATTGCGAATGAGTTTTTTGACGCTTTTCCTCCGCGAGTCTTCAAGATCAAGGACAGAAAAATCTATGAAGCATATGTCAAAAAGGTAAATGCTCTGATATCAATTGAATACCTGGAAGTAAGACGCCTCCCGCAATTTATTAAAGGGATTCTTTTCGAGGCACATTCTTATATAAAAGAAGGCATTGTGGAAATACAGGAATCAGCTTTCAAGTTCATGAATTTATTAAAAAAATTCGAGAGTTTTCACATGCTTCTTTTTGACTACGGATACGAATTTCCGGAAATAAAGAGGTTCCCTGAAGGAACTCTGGTTGGATACAGAAATCATCACGCCTTAAACAATTTTTTAGAACTCAAAAAACCTGCGGACATCACATGTCATGTTAATTTTTCCTTGCTTAAAAGATGGTTAAGCGAATCCGGTTTCAGAATTGTCACCTTTGTAAATCAGGGCTCATGGTTAATAGACAATGGTTTCCTTGGTTTCTTTGAAAAAAGAGCTCGGCTTATGGATCAACTGACTTTTCTCAGCGAATCTGCCGGATTCAAAAAAGTAGTTCTCCCGGGATACATGGGCGATGCTTTTAAAGCAATCTATGCAGTTAAAAGTCCTGATCCCAAATAAGGACAAGCAGGAGAGATTTTGAATTTTGACATCTTTAAGAATGTATAAATGAAGATTATAAATGAAAAATTGCCCTTGTTATTATATGTCTGAGCTGGGAAATTCACAATTCAAGACCTGACCCCCAAAAGGGGGAAGTTGATTGACTTAATTCTTTATCTTGATTATAGTTACGCAAAATTATCGCCTTTAAGAACGAGGTCTGCTTGATGAAAAAAATCATTGATCGCTGGTCCAGGCTTTATGCTCATCGAATAGAACTGCTCAAATCCTCTGCCACCAGAGACCTGATGGGAGCAGCATCACGACCGGATATGATTTCCTTCGCCGGGGGTCTTCCCTCTCCAGAAACATTCGACACAGAACTCATAAAAAGAATTCTTTTTGAGCTCATGGAAAACTCCGGGAAGGAGGCTTTACAATATGGCCCTACTGAGGGACGATATGAACTACGAGAAAAAATATGCAATCTAATGAGCCGAATCGGACTCAAAGCCCATCCTGACAATATCATTATCACCAGCGGAGCACAGCAAGCGTTAGACATAATTGGAAAACTTTTTTTGGAACCAGGTGCTGCTGCAATCCTCGAAACACCAAGCTACCCAGGAGCTTTGAATGCTTTTCAGATTTATGAACCACATATTCTGACAGTCCCTTTAAAAGAGGACGGTATGGACATTGAACAACTCAGGAAAATTCTTTCAAGAAAAAGCATCCCTCCGAGATTTATTTACACCATACCCAACTTTCACAATCCTGCAGGAGTCACTCTCTCTCTTGATAAAAGAAAAGAGCTGGCAAAGCTGGCATCAGAAAATGAGATTTTGATTATCGAGGATAATGCATATGGAGATCTTAGCTTTGAAGGAGAACAAATCCCGCCACTTAAATCTATAAACGAGGATGTTGTTTATTTAGGAACGCTTTCAAAAATTCTTTCACCCGGTATTAGGATCGGGTGGGTATTTGCCTCAGTAGCTCTCATTCAAAAAATAAATGCTGCTAAACAAGGAGCCGATTTATGTACCAGCACCCTAAGCCAGATGCTCGCAGAACAGTTTTTAGATGCAATAGACCTTGACGCTCATCTCAAAAAGATCAGGGAAATCTATAGAATAAGAAGAGACACCATGATCAAAGCTCTTGAGGAATTTTTTCCTGAAGAATCTTCATGGACAAAACCTCTGGGTGGTTTTTACCTCTGGGTAGTGATTAATGCTGATATTAACACCACTGATATGATGCCTGAAGCTTTAAATGAAAAGGTTATTTATGTGCCTGGTGAAGGATTCTATTTAAATAATGAGGGGAAAAATGCGATGCGGCTTTCGTTCTGCAATCCCACTCCTGAACAGATTTATGAAGGAATTGAAAGGCTTGCAGAAGTGGTAAAAGAACAGATCCATCTTTCGAGAACCATTATCGGTATCAATAAAAAACCAAGAAGATCTGAAAGGAGCAGTACTGAATGACCAGAATAGCAGTACTTTGCGGTGGGTATTCAATGGAACGAGAGGTAAGTTTGATCAGTGGGGAAAGAGTTTACAATGCTCTTATTGACCTTGGATATGACTCCAAAAAATTTGATCTCGACGGTGAGCTAATCAATAACATTCTTGATTACAAACCGGATCTTGTC
Organism: uncultured bacterium; assembly: GCA_938042205.1. GTDB lineage: Bacteria > Actinomycetota > Aquicultoria > SKW223 > SKW223 > CALIRS01. The sequence continues at coordinate 6,156 of CALIRS010000181.1, forward strand.
TATATCGCTCTACATGGAAAAACTGGAGAAGACGGTGTCGTTCAAGAACTACTCGAGATTCTCGGAATCCCTTACACAGGTCCCGGCGTTGTTGCCTGTAGATTAACTTTCGACAAAGCAATGACCAAGGAAATTCTCCGAAATAGGGAATTTAGCACACCTGATTTTTACACCCTTGACGCCACCTGTTTTATGGAATTAGGAGCAGCACGTCTTCTTCCAAATATAGTTGAGAAATTAGGGCTGCCGCTCGTGGTAAAACCTTCTGGTCAAGGAAGCTCAATCGGTATCAAATTGGTCAGAGAAGAAAAAGGACTTGCCAGAGCAGTTGTTGGAGCACTTAGCTACGATCATCGAGTGGTAATAGAAAAGTATATTACCGGGAAAGAAGTGTCTGCAAGTATTGTGGATGGTGAAGTCCTTCCGCTGGTTGAAATCGTTCCACCAAGAGAAATTTTTGATTTTCAGGCAATGTATACTGCCGGAGAAACAGAATATTACATACCTGCTCGGATAGCAAAAGAGGACGCAGCTATGATCACTGAAATGTCCGAAAGTGTTTGTGAACTTTTTGAAACACTTGAGCTGGCAAGGGTGGATATGATAATCGATGAAGAAGGAATCCCTCAGATTCTTGAGATAAACACTAGCCCTGGAATGACTGAAACTTCACTTCTGCCAATGGCAGCCGAAGCCAGGGGCCTCAAGTTTGAAAAACTAACTGAAAAGATTGTAAAATCCGCTTTAGAAAAGCGTTTTTGAATAAAGGATTGCTTTATTTGGAAAAGAGTCAGATAACCTTCCTTAGCCCTCGTAGCTCAGCAGGATAGAGCGCGGGCGTCCTAAGCCCGGCGTCGGGGGTTCGAATCCCTCCGAGGGCGCCATTGATGTTTCGAGAAAGAGTTATCCATCGACAAAAAACACTTTACGAAAAAATAAGGTTCAAACTCTTACAGAGGGTTATTAAAAGGGAGCGGGAACACTTTCACTTAAACTAATGTAAGGAGGGGGATCTGACGAGGGCACCACATATTGAAGTGTAATACAGTCACAAGGCAAAGTGGAATGCGCATCTTCTTGTTTTTGACTTCAGATATCTCATTTTGATTCTTTGAAAAAATGTATAAATATGGAGAAAAAATGATAATTTGTCTTTCTTATAATATATCTGGCCTGCAGAATTCACAATTCAAGATCTGACCCTCAGTTTTTATTTAAGGAGTCTCTGGATGCTTTTTTTGAAGATTTTTACCAATTCAGGGTCGAACTGTGTTCCTGCCACGTTATCCATTTCCTCAAAAGCTTCGCTCAAACTTTTACGTGAACGATATGGCCTGTCAGAAGTCATTGCGTCAAACGCATCTGCAAGAGCTAAGATTCGTGAAGAAATCGGTATCTCCTTCCCTGAAAGCCCCGCTGGATATCCATTTCCATCATGTCTTTCATGATGATAGTGTACTGCTACTTTTATTTCCTCCGGCATAGACAGAAGCCCCAGAAGATGAACGCCGACTTCAGGGTGTTTCTTGATAATCAGCGTTTCAGTGTGATTAAGTCTAGCAGGTTTAATTAAAATCCATCTATCTATCACCAATTTCCCAATATCATGTAGATAGGCAGCAATTTCAAGATTACTGACAAAGTTATCATCAAATCCCAATTCACGCGCCAGGTAGACCGAATAGCACGAAACAAATTCTGAATGACCTCTGGTATATGGGTCTTTAGTTTCGATAGCACGCATCAGCGTAATCGCCTTTTCTTCAATGGAACTTGAAAAATGAAGCTTTCTCAAAGCGATCGGGAGAAATCGATCCGGTGCATAATAATCATTAATTAATAAAATTGCACCATTGTTGGAATCAGAAACTAACCTTTTTATTGTTTTTATTTTGAAGTCATGTTCCGCTACTTTTCCTGCTGTTTTTTCTGCAAAACCCAAATTCTCATTTTTAAACATTAAATGCTCCGTATCTTGCTGCGATATATACTGTTTTTTTAATTTTAATGAATGTTCAAATACAAAAAATGCCTTTGAGATAATATCAAAAAACTTCTTGATTTACAAATATTATTAAATTTAAAAAATTTTTCTTTAATTTTTAACCTGAATCTTGCCTGCAACTAAAAGAAGGTTAAAGCTCCGAAGTCGCTCTTTCAAAAATATTTAGCTTTTTCCACTCGTAATCAACTTTCCTTTGTATTTCCTCGACCATATCTTCATTTCCTGGCTTAAAGAGGTGACGAAATCTCCCCTGATGCTTCAACCACTCTATTACCGGTTTTGTTTCCCTTGGCTTGATGTTAATCTTGAAACGACCATTTTCCACCTCATAAAGTGGCCACACATTGGTTTCAACCGCAAGCCTTGCAATCTTAATACCATCTTCCTGAGGATACCGCCAGCCTCGCGGACACGGTGAAAGTACATTCAAGAGCGCTGGTCCATTGGCATTAAACGCTTTTTCAGCTTTCCTTATTAAATCCATGAAATGAGATGGGCTTGCATTTGCTACATAAGGAACATTGTGCGCAACTGCAAACATCACCAGATCTTTTCGCCATTCCTGCTTTCCTCTCTCTACCTTTCCCACTGGAGTGGTAGAAGACCAGGCACCCATTGGCGTGGCACTTGACCTCTGAATTCCGGTATTCATATAGGCACCATTATCAAGGCAAACATAAACAAAATTATGATTTCTTTCAAATGCTCCAGAGAGTGCCTGTAGACCAATGTCATAGGTACCACCATCACCTGCCACCGCAACTACGTTGAAATCATCTTTCATTATTCCTTTCTTTCTAAATACCTTTAAGGCAGCTTCAATTCCACTAGCAGTTGCGGCCGCATTTTCAAAAGCATTATGAATGTAAGAGCACCTCCAGGAAGTATAAGGAAAGATGGTTGACGATACTTCGAGGCAACCCGTAGCATTAGCAACCACAACTGGCTTTTCAGAAGCAAGAAGTATCTGGCGAACAATAATAGATTCACCACATCCCGCGCATAACCTATGCCCGGGAGCTAACAGATCTTTTCTTTTTGCCAGCTCCTTTAATGATGCCAAGATCTACACCTCTTTCTTTTTCAAACTTATCCAGTGGACTCTATCTACAACTTCTCCACGAAGAGCTTTTTCAGTAATTTCCAAAGACTTATCTATTTCATCAAGCTCTAAATCCCGCCCACCAAGACCGTAAATAAAGTTGAAGACTTCAGGCGGTTTTTCAACACCGTAAAGTGATCCCAGAATTTCAATATATAAAGGTCCTCCTTTAGCACCTGGAGTGGTTGACCTGTCAAAAATAAGAACCGCTTTAGCATTTTTAAGAATTTCTCTGTAGGAGTTATCTGGAAAAGGCCGAAAAGAGCGAACCTTAACGAGTCCTGTTTTAATGCCTCGACTTCGATATTCGTTAATCTTTTCTCTGATAGAACCACAAAAACTGCCAGCAATCACAAAAATAATTTCAGCATCATCAATCATTTCTTTTTCCACAGTTCTGTATTGTCTGTGAGAAATTAATTCAAAACTATCAAAAATCTCCTGCATTACTTGAAGTGAGTTGTCTATAGCCTCACACTGAATTTTCTTGTACTCATAATAAAAGCCTCCCAGTGAATCAAAAGCTCCCATAGTCACAGGATTATTCCTATCGAGCAGGCTAAATTCAGGTTTGTACTCTCCAATAAACTGTTGAACTTTTTCATCGCTTAATATTTCTACTCGATCAATGGAATGAGAAATAATGAAACCGTCATAATTAATCATGACTGGCAATCTTACTCTTTTGTCTTCTGCCAGCTTAACGGCAATAATAGTCATATCGTATGCTTCCTGAGCATTCTCACAAAAAATCTGGATCCATCCAGAATCTCTGGCTCCCATGCTGTCAGAATGATCACAATGAATATTGATAGGTGCCGAAAGTGATCTGTTCACATTGACGAGCACTATTGGTAACCTAAGACCTGAAGCTATATAAAGTTCCTCCCACATCAAAGCTAATCCTTGAGAAGAGGTCGATGTAATCGTTCGCGCTCCAGCCGCCGCGGCTCCGATAGAAGCGCTCATGGCAGAATGTTCACTTTCCACTCTGACAAGCTCTGTATCCACCTCGCCGTTAGCTACGTACTGCGAAAATTCTTCCATAATAGTTGTTTGAGGAGTTATCGGATACGCAGCCACAACGTCTGGGTTTATTTGTTTCAAGGCAAACGCTACTGCTGCATTCCCTGTTAATGCTAAAACCTGCCTTGTGATCATTCTTAACCTTCCTCCCTCTCTTCAATCATCGAAATAGCATTTCTGGGACATTCAGCCGCACAAATACCACAACCTTTGCAATGTTTTAAATCCACACCAACCACTTTTCCATTGTCAACTTCTATGCTTGAATCGGGGCAGAATATAAAGCAAAAAAGACACTGAGTGCATTTTTCAAAATCTATTACCGGTTTAAAAGTTCGCCAGGTGCCTGTGATATAGTTCTCTGAAGTCCCAGCTTCTGGAATAGTAACACCTTGAGGAAGACTTTCAATCTCTCTTTCAAGTACTTTTTTAATTTCCCACCTTTTCAACCCTCTTTCACCTCCTGATAAGCACGAAGAGCTGCCTGAACATTTGCCTCAACAATTTCATCAGAAAACTTCTTACTGAACGATCTTCTCAAGAATTCGAGTATTTTTTCGATTTCCGCAAGCTGAAGTGCCTTTGCAAGAGCTCCTATCATTGGAGTGTTCGGAATAGCTCTCCCTAAAGTTTCAAGAGAAATTTGAGTAGCGTTGACTGTAAAAATTTTAATTGTTTTATCCTTTATCTTTAGAGCTTTACGCACATCATCGGGATTCTCCGGGGTGTTAATTACAAGACAAGCGTCATTTTTAATCCCATTAAGCACATTTACAGTCCAGAGAAGAGTTGGATCCATTACCACCACTACATTTGGACTTCGGATCGCACTGCGAACATTAATAGGCTTTTTTGATATCCTCGTAAATGCTTGAATAGGGGCACCCATCCTTTCAGGACCATACTCTGGAAAGGCCTGAAAAAACTTATTCTCGGAGAGAGCAATGTCGGTTAAAAATTTGGCAGCGGTAACAACACCTTGCCCTCCTCTACCATGCCACCTGATTTCTAAAAGCTCCATTATTTTCCTCCCCAATCGGTATCTAATAAAAATGGAAAGTCAAGCAAGTGAGGCTGCCAGTTAATTTTGAAAGTTTACCCAACCGTTTTTCCTATGTA
>CALIRS010000182.1 GCA_938042205.1 uncultured bacterium
AGTGATTTTGCAAAGCAATTCCCTGATAACTTTTTTGAAGCCGGTGTGTCTGAGCATAATACGGCTGCTACTGCTGGAGCTCTTTCTTCGCAGGGAGTGGTAGTATTTTTTGCTGATTTTGGCGTCTTTGGACTTGACGAAGTTTATAACCAGCAGAGGCTTAACAGTATAAATGCTACTAACTTAAAGGTAGTGGTAACGCACTGCGGTATTGATGTTGGACAGGATGGAAGAACTCATCATTGTATTGATTACGTAGGGGTAGTAAGAAACCTGATAGATTTTAAATTAATAGTTCCGGCAGACCCAAATCAAACAGATAGAGCTATTAGAGAAGCAGCCACAACACATGGGAATTTTGTAATCGCTATGGGAAGGTCAAAAGTACCCATTATTACTGATGAAGAGGGAAAACCTTTTTATGGAGATGACTATTCTCTTGAATATGGTAAGACTGATGTGGTGAGAGAGGGAAAAGACGCAACACTTTTATGTATGGGAACTACAGTATCAAAGGGTATTCAGGTTCATAATTTATTAAAAGAAAGGGACCTGGAAGTGAAAGTGGTTAATGTTTCCTGCCCTTTGGATATACCTGAAGAGACGTTGAAGGATGCGGCAAAAACGGGGTTAATAGTTACTTATGAGGATCATTATGTAGAAAGCGGTCTTGGCACAGAAGTAGCAAAGGTAATGGCAAGAAGGGGTATATCGGCTCGACTTATAAATTTTGGAATCAAATTTTATGCCCCATCGGGGGAATCAGACGATCTTTTTCAGCTTGAAGGGCTCGATCCGATATCAGTTGCCGGTGAAATAGAAAAGTTGATAAGGAGGTAAAATGGCAAAAACCAGGCTTTTCGCGCTGACGGAAGTTGGCCAGGAAGTGTGGCACGACGACCTTTATCGAGAGCTGGTATTTTCTGGCAGGCTTAAAAAAATGATAGAAGAAGATGGACTTTCGGGACTTACTTCAAACCCGACTATTTTTGAAAATGCTTTCCAGAGACACCCGGTATATACTCAAGAGATTAAAAAATTAGTTTCCTTGGGAAAAGATGTAGATGAAATTTATAATACATTGATCTTTGCTGATATCAGACTGGCAGCAAAAGCTTTTGAAGATCTGTATGAAAAATCTTCAAGTGAGCTGGGATATGTTTGCCTGGAAGTATCTCCTTTATTAGCTTATGAACCACGGGAAACTGTAGAGGAAGTAAAAAAAATAGTCGCTCAAGTTGGTGTTGATAACCTGATGATTAAAGTTCCTGGCACAGATGAAGGATTGAAAGCCATAAAAAAACTGGTAGAAGAAGGATATAAAATCAATGTTACGCTCCTTTTTTCAGTAGATCACTACCGTAAGGTTGCCAGAGCCTATATTGAGGGGTTAAAGGAAAGGGTTTCAAAAGGATTATCTCTTAAGGAGGTAAGAGGAGTTGCCTCTGTTTTTTTGAGCCGGATAGATACCAGTGTAGATAATAAACTTCAGGAGATAATTCAATCAGATAAAGTGTCTTCCGGAGAAAAGAAACTTGCTGAAAGTCTTCTTGGAAAAGCTTCTATTTCGGTAGGTAAACTTATTTATCGAGAATATCGAAAGATGTTTGGAAGTGAAGAATTCTATAAATTAGAAGATAAAGGGGCGAATCTTCAAAAGGCTCTTTGGGCATCTACCGGAACCAAAAACCCGGCGTATTCAGATGTTAAGTATGTGGAAAATTTTATTTTCCCTGATACGGTGGTCACTATGCCTGCTCAAACCATGGAAGCATTTCGAGATCATGGGAATGCTAAAATTGCTGATGAGGACTACGATTATCAGGAAAAAGTAATTTCAGATCTGATGGAGTTAGGGATCGACATAAATAAAGTCTGTGATGAATTACAGAAAAAAGGAGCCCAGCTCTTCACAGACTCTTACCTCAATATTCGGGCTCAAATAGAAAAGTCGCTGGTAAAAGCAAAAAGGCCGGACTAAGCCCGACCTTTTCGGCTTAATAGTTAATCAGCAACTTCCAGAACATTTACAGGTGGCTGAAATTCTGCGGGTTACCTTTTTAATCTTCAAGGTCATCCCTCCCTTTCAGGGTTATCCGTCGGCTTCGTACCGACATTATATTGGTATAACCGACAGGCAACTGGATCAGGTGCCAGTCGGTTATTGTTATTATACAACTCAGCTCGATACCTGCAACCACCACGGCAAATTTTCAAGTGTTCACATTCGCACTCCAGATCAAAAATTGAAATTCTTGGAAGATTTATCCAGGCATTAAGTAGTCCTTTTTTAACATTACCACCTCGCCAGTCAAGGTAATAGTCACATTTGAGAAGCATGCCCTCAGTAGTGATCGACGCCAGGTGAGCACCGCAAACTTGATCGCCTGCACCTTCATGAACTTCTGAACCAAAGGAGTATTTCATCAGCTTACAGTCCTCCATTTCGGGCATCATCCCGGTTAGTGGAGCTCTTCCCTGCGGTATCGGGAAATCTATTAGCCAGCTTTTGGCAGAGAATGAATTAACCAGTTCCTTTAGCCTTTCAAATTGATGTTTGTTATATCGGGTTATCATAGTTGCGATAGAAAGTTCTTTTTTTGATTTAACCACTTTTTTAGCTGCTCTTATGGCTGCCTGGAAGGTGCCTTTACCTCTTAAAGCCTCGTGTGAATCTTCAAGACCATCTATGGATATCTGAATTTCATCAAAGTTCAGTTTACTTATATCAGAAATATGAGTACTGGATAATCTTAAACCATTTGTGAGCAGAATTGCCCTGATGCTTCTCTTTCCAAGTAAAGAGTTGATTTTTTCAAATTCCTTATGTTCAGTAGGCTCCCCTCCTGAAACGATGAGTCTCAACCCCCCGATTCGCTCAAATTCCTTGACAATGTCTTTAAAAAGTTTGGGATTCATATCTTCTCCTCTGGCATTTCCAAGGTAACAATGTTTACAGGAAAGATTACAGCGTCTTGTGATTAGAACGTGAAGATAACGAAGAGAAGGAGTTTTTGAAGCCGGAAAAGTCGCTATGTTTATCATTTTTCTTTGAGGAATCGGATGTGTTTCAATGAGTTTTTCTTTAAGTGTATAGTTGAGTGTTTCCTCGTCTATTTGATGTTTTTTTGAAAGATCTCGAAGTTTTTTTGTGCCATTTAGATCGCTAAAAAAAGCGAATGCATCGTCATTTAGGTGGTAAAGATCATCAGTGGAAATGTTATAAAGGAAACTTTCTTCAAGCTTTTTTAAGAAGCAGTTTTTTGCAAGAGAAAGGTAGCATTCTGAAAGGTTATTCATTGCTTTTATCAAGGCAATTCCTTAAAACTTTTTCTTAAGTTTTTCGAGCATATCCTTGGTGACAATTCCTTCTGAAATAAGACTTTTAAGAATTTTGAAGGCGCCACACTCAAGAACTTCTTTTTCGGAGGAATAAAAATCACAACCCTCACAAATTAATATCGTAAAATTTTCTTTCTCGAGTGAGCAAAGTTCTCCTTTAACTTTCTTAAGATTTGACAAGAATGATTCTATTGCCTTTTTATCTGGCGAAGAATTTTTCATTTTTATATTTTAAGATTTCCTTCAGTTATGTGTTGAGCCAGAATTTAAATTCTCACTTAACCCGGCACGGTTTCATCTTATGATTCAATCTCTGCCTTCTTTAACTGTAGAGCCGCTAAAGCTAGTGATCCTGAAGCATAGCCGTATTCTGCAATGCTTCCTGAAAATGATGAGACAATGTGTTTTGCTTTTTCAAGGTAATTCTTATTACCTGTTTTTAAAAAAAGCTTTGAAAGTGATACTGCTAAGATGGCGTTTTCATCAAGTGGCGTATATTCAAGCTTCATAGGACCTTTATCTTCCGGGAGATGAGTGCGGTCAAGAAAAGCAAGTTTTGTGGGATTATAAAATTTTTCGATCGTCCTGTCAGCTAAAGCTCT
>CALIRS010000183.1 GCA_938042205.1 uncultured bacterium
AACACTCTTTTTGTTACCCTTTTTCATCGAGCCCAAAATATCACGCTGGCGGACACTGACTGAGTCAGCATGAGCCAGAAGTCCTTCAGCATGAGCCATAGTTTTTACATAAGAAGACAAATTGATGACTCCTTCCTTTGAAACACCAGAAACTGTCATTTCTTTAAAAAAGATAGCAGAAGATAGAGGAGAGGAAAAGCGAGCTGTTCCCTGGGTAGGAAGGGTATGATTTGGTCCAAGAAGATAATCTCCAAATGATTCGGCCGATAGATAGCCTAAGAAGATAGCACCTGCAGTTTTTATTCGAGAAAGCAAGGTGAATGGATTTTTAATACTTAATTCAAGATGTTCTGGAGCAATCTGGTTGGTAAGGTTTACCGCCTGCCTTAATGATTTTACTTTTATAAACCAGCCGTTGGTAGAAACAGCTTCTTTGATAATGTTTGATCTATTTGATTTTGGGATAGTTCTTTGAAGTGCTTCGATCACGGAATCTATCAGTTTTGTAGAATTACTAATGAAGAATGAACAAGCATTGGGATCATGTTCTAATTGTGCCATGATGTCATAAGCAAGCCATTCAGGGTTGGCAAATCTATCTGCGATGATAGCCACTTCGCTGGGGCCGGCAATCATATCAATTTTTACATCTCCATTTACAAGTTTTTTGGCGCCAGCTACAAATATATTACCAGGTCCCACGATTACGTCTACTTTAGGGATGGTTTGCGTCCCGTAAGCCATAGCGGCTATAGCCTGTGCGCCTCCTATTTTAAAAACTCTATCCGGTTTAGCTATCGCCATAGCTGCCAGAGTTTTTTCATTTACCTTTCCGTTTTTCTGGCACGGTACACATACAATAATATCTTTCACGCCAGCTACTTTTGCGGGAATCACGGTCATCAAGACAGTTGACGGATAAGCTGCTATTCCGCCTGGGATATAGCAACCAGCTCTTTCAACGGGAATTGCTACTTTCCCGAGGGTGTTTCCAAATTCATCTTCGAAAATTTCGGAATCAGGAAGAAATTTTTCGTGAAAGGCGTGGATTCTTTCTGCAGCCACATTAAGAGATTTTTTAAAAAGAGAGGATTGTTTTGTATACGCTGAAATGATTTCACTTCTGGAAACTTCAATAGTTTTAGTGTCAATCCTTATTCCATCAAATTTTAGGGTGTAATTAAAAAGCGCTTCATCCCCCTTTTCGCGAACATCTTTAATTATTTTCCCGACTGCTGAAAGGATAGCTTCGGGAATACCTAACTGGCGAGAACGAAGAAACTGATGAAGTTTGTGAGAATCTTCGCTATCTTCATAATTAATTACGTTTGTTTCGAAGCACTTTTTTTGAGTCATTTACGAATTGTTTTTTGTTATTACCTTTTTGAATATAGGTTGAAAGTATACTTGCAAACAATAAAATTTTCCAATACTTGAGAATGGTTTTTTAGTGATGAATTTCAATATTTTCTGGCTCAAGGAGTAATTCAAATTCCTTTTTTAAAGAGTTAGTGATGCTTACCCGATAATTTTCTCCCAGAAGAATGATTTTCTTTTTATTTCCCGGAGTAAGAAGATGAAGATAAACAGGACAATTTCCTGGGTGTTTGGCGATTAATTTTTTGAGGGTCTCTTTCCATTCAGGATTCTTAACTTTTTTAGTGTTGACTGAAAGATGAATTGATTTCAGACGATCGCGAGTAATGCATTCAATGTCTTCAGAAGGATCGTGAATTGAGGATACAATAAGTTTTATTTCCTGATTTTCATCCCGGACATCTACTCTGCCTTTTACAAGAATGATTCGGTCGGTAGTTATCAGATCGCGAAACTTTTCAAGCTCTCCTGGCCAGGCAATACAGGAAAGCTGTCCTTCCAGGTCCTCGATCACGAAGGTACCCATAGCGTCGCCTTTCCGGGTAAGTGATTTTTTAAGTGATACGATGATTCCACCAACTATAACTTCTACTCCATCGTCTTCTTCCAAAACTTCGGCTGTGGTATGACTGGCTTTCTTTTTAATGACATCAATGTAAGCTGAAACGGGATGCTCCGTTACGAAAGCTCCAAGCATTTCCTTTTCATAACTCAGGATCACTTCATGAGAAAACTCTTCCTGTTTTTGAGGTGAGAAGAAACTATCTTCTTCACACGAAGGCTGTGCTTCTCCACTGAAAAGTGAAAATTGCCCGTTTTCCATAGCAATTTTTCTTTTATGTACCTGTTCTAAAGCCAGATCATAAATATTAAGGAGATGTTTTCGCGAATAACCCAAATTATCAAATGCTCCGGCTTTAATTAAACTTTCAATAGCTCGCTTATTAAGAGTGCCTGATTCTACCCGAAGAACAAAGTCAAGTATGGATGTGAAAGCTTTTTCCTGACGAGCTTTAATAATCGCACGCGCTGTGTTTTCTCCCACATTTCTCACTGTTGCGAGACCAAACCTGATAGCATTTTTCCCTTCAGGATAGAAACCGACAGAAGACTTATTTATGTCAGGAGGAAGCATAGAGATGCCCATTCTTCTCGCTTCATTAGTATAAAGAGCAATTTTGTCTTTATCGTCACTTACGCTGGTAAGGAGAGCCGTTAAAAATTCAACCGGGTAGTGAGCTTTAAGCCAGGCAGTCTGGAAAGCCACCAGAGCATAAGCAGCGGAGTGACTTTTATTAAAAGCATACTCTGAAAAGTGGATTATAGAATCGAAAATTTTTTCTGCTGTCTTTTCAGGGACTTTGTTCCTGATTGCGCCTTCGATAAACTTACTTCTTTCTTTTTCGAACTGACCGGTGATTTTTTTAGAAATTGCCTGTCTTAGCACATCAGCTTCTTCCATAGAATAACCTGCGAGCCTGGAAGCGATTGCCATTACCTGTTCCTGGTAAACGATGGTGCCATAAGTTTCCTTAAGGACAGACTCCAGTGCCGGGTGAGGATATTCTATTTTCTGGCGTCCATGTTTGCGGTTAATGAAGTCTTGAACCATACCACTTTTTAAAGGTCCGGGTCTATTTAATGCATTAGCGGCGATAATGTCTTCAAAACAAGTAGGTTTCAGTTCTTTGAGCATGGATCTCATACCTGCGCGTTCCAGTTGAAAAACACCAATGGTTTCACCTCGTTTAATCAGCTCGTAAGTCTTTTTGTCATTGAGATCAATAGTGGAGAGATCAATTTCTAACCCGTGTCGCTCTTTTATTAGCCTCAGGGTATTTTCGATTACGGTAAGGGTTCTTAAACCAAGAAAATCCATTTTTAATAGCCCGATATCACTTATAGGCTTCATCGAAAATTGAGTAACTACTTCAGAATCACCTTTCTTTTGAAGAGGTACTACCGTTGTTAACGGATCTTTTGATATCACTACCCCTGCGGCATGAATGGAATCCTGTCGCACCAGACCTTCGAGTTTCATTGCGGTGTTCAGAATTTTTCTGGCATTCTCGTCGTTCAGGTATAGTTCTTTCAACTCTTTTACATGTTCAAGAGAAGTTTTAACGTTATCATGGGTAATCATTTTGGCAATCCTGTCTACGTAAGAATAGCTGAATCCGAGAACTCTCCCTGCATCTCGGGTAGCTGCTCTGGCTTTGAGGGTAGAAAAGGTGATGATCTGAGCCACCCGGTCTTCTCCATACTTCTCGCGGACATACTCAATTACTTCTTCACGCCTATCCTCAGCAAAGTCTATATCGATGTCAGGTAGCGTTCTCCGTGATGGATTAAGGAATCTTTCAAAGAAAAGATTAAACCTGATCGGATCAATATCGGAGATTCCCAGAGTATATGCCACCAGACTTCCGGCAGCAGATCCCCTACCTGGTCCTACCCTGATGCCTTTTGATTTTGCCCAGCTTATAAAATCCCAGACGATTAAAAAATAGCCAGAAAATCCCATTTCCCGGATTACTTTCAGTTCATGGTCAAGACGCACTTTGATTTTCGGGGTGATGTTGTTATATCTTTTTTCAGCTCCTTCGTAACATAACTTTTCGAGGTAGCTGTCGAGGTCGTAAGGTTCCGGTGGTTTATACTCAGGAAGAATTGTATTTCCGAATTTAAGTTCAACATTTACCCTGTCTGCAATTTTTAAGGTGTTCAATAGTGCGTCAGGGTAATCCGAAAATATTTTCCACATCTCATCAGGACTTTTAAAGTAAAACTCGTCAGTGGTAAAACCAAAACGAGATGGCTCTTCAACAGTAGAGTTCGTCTGAATACAGAGTAAGGCATCGTGCGCACTTTTATCTTCTTTGAGCAGGTAGTGTGCATCATTTGTGGCTACCAGGGACACGCCACTCTTTCTTGCCATTTCTAATAGATAGCGATTAATTACTTCTTGCTCTTTCAAGCGGTGATACTGAAGTTCAAGAAAAAAATTTCCTTTCCCAAAGATGTCGACATATTCATTTAGAGCTCTGGTTGCTTCTTTTGTTCTGTCTTCAAGGAGGAGGACTGGAATCTCCCCTGAGACGCAAGCAGACATGGCAATCAACCCTTTAGAATGTTTGGCCAACAGCTCTTTATCCACACGCGGTTTGTAATAATACCCTTCAAAAAAACTTCTGGTGACAATTTCCACCAGATTACGGTATCCTTCATTGTTTTCAGCTAGAAGTACCAGGTGAAAAAGGTTAGCGTCCTTGCGGCTTGATTTCTTAAATCTGGAATCAGGTGTCAGATAAACTTCACAACCAATAATAGGCTTAATACCATTTTCTTTACATATTTTGTAAAATTCAGCTATTCCATACATCGCTCCGTGATCGGTAATAGCGACTGCTTTCATTGCGAATTCAGATGTTCTTTTGATGAGATCTTTAATTCTGATGGCTCCATCGAGGAGCGAGTATTCCGTATGAACATGTAGATGTACTAAATCTTTTTTCATGGCATAGATTCTACAAAATAGATACGACAGTGAGTGAAAAAACTTTTGTTAACTTTCTGCATTAATCTCGAAAACGACTGTGTTATTTGCATCGGGGCAACAGATAGAAGCCCGTTTTCGATCTTTCTCCCAGGGGATTTCTCCCTTGAACCGGAGGGCAACAACAAAAGGATAAATTGCCTGCCACGCCCAGGCACACATTCCTGAGGGAATTGTTGGTCCTTCCACTAAAAACTCGTCACCCTTCTTAAATCCTAAAGGACATTCTCCACCGCGGATTTCTTTTACAAATATTCTTACTTTATCTGTATTCGCGCATTCTTTTTTAGCTGCCATAGCTTACACGGTTCTTTAAAACCCCGATACCTTCGATTTTCACTGAAACAGTTTCCCCTGCTTTTAGTGGACCTACTCCGGAAGGAGTTCCGGTAAGAATTACGTCTCCAGGATAAAGTGTCATGATACTTGAAATAAAAGAAACAAGCTCGTAAGGATTCCATATCATATTAGCAGTGTTTGATCTCTGTCTTACAACACCATCAAGGTAGCATTCAATAGAGAGTGCCAGTGGGTTTACGTCGGTAGCTATCCAGGGTCCCAGAGGACAAAATGTATCAAACCCTTTTGACCTTGTCCATTGACTATCCCTTTTCTGAAAGTCTCTTTCGGTAACATCGTTACCGCATGTATATCCCAGAATATTATTTTTTGCTTCTCGTGGAGTTATCATCCGGCATTGGTTAGAAATAACCACTGCAAGTTCTGCCTCATAGTCTACTCTTTTGCTTTTATAAGGAATAATAATATCTTCTTCCGGACCAACAACAGCGCTCGGAGGCTTTAGAAATAAAATCGGGTCCTGTGGAATGCTTGAGCCAAATTCAGAAGCATGGTCCTTATAGTTTAATCCAACAGCAATAATTTTTCCTGGCTCAACAGGAGCTTTAAGAAAATATCTTCCCGGTGGCACAGGGGTTATGTTTTTTGTTTGTGAATCGTCCT
>CALIRS010000184.1 GCA_938042205.1 uncultured bacterium
TCGCGATTTTTTCTTTAATTTCGAAATTATTTTCTTTGCTTCGACTGAACTTAATCTCTCGTCATAAATTTCTACCGGGATAGAGATTTTTCTTCGTAGTTTTTCGACTATACTCAAAATTTTTTTTGTTTGTTCTGTCTCCTTTCCTTTTAATCCGAATGGTACTCCGACAACTACAATCGAAGGACAGGCTTCAGATATTTTCTTTTCTATTTTTTCAAACATTTCATCATCATCTTTTGCTGTAATAAAACCCCCTTCTGAAGGAATGGTTCCAGTAGGATCACTGAAACAAAATCCTGTCCTCACATCACCTATATCGAAGGCAACTATCTTCATCAGCTGGATTTGATTAATCTTTTCTTTAAGGACTCACGAGCATAATCGACAGCATGAGGAAGAGCTCTGGTGTCTTTACCTCCAGCCTCAGCAAGAGTTTCTGTACCTCCACCGCCACCATTAAATAATCTTGATGCTTCCCTGGCAATTTCACTGGCTTTTAAGCCTTTCAAAACCAGATCATTCGAAAGAGCGACCACAAGATAAGGCTTTCCTCCTGTAGATGAACCTATTACCAGTGCAAATGATTTATATCTATCACGAGCTATGTCTGCAAAATTCCTGAGTTCAGAGGTTCCCATCTCACTGGTAACCCCCGAAATAATTACCGTAGAATTGATCCTCTCAGATTGCTTTTCTAAGGCTTTAAAAAGCTTTTTAACAGACACCTGCCTGGATTTTTGAAGTTCTTTTTCAAGTTTCTCCTTTTCGTTCAGTAATTCAATTACTTTTGCCTTTAGACTTTCGCTTGCAACTTTTAGTTCCTTAGATAAACTTTCAACTATCCTGTAACGATCATTGAGAAGTTCAAAAGCAGCCTTGCCTGTAACAGCTTCTATCCTCCTCATACTTGCGCCTACGCTTCTATCCGAAACAATTTTAAAAAGATTTATCTCTGAAGTGTAATTTACATGAGTCCCCCCGCAAAGTTCTCTGCTGATATTCCCGATCTCAACTACCCTTACGAACTTTCCATATTTTTCGCCAAAATGAGCTATTGCTCCAAGTTCTCGAGCGTGTTCGATGGTTGTTTCATATTTGCGCACGGGAAGATTTTCCTGAATTTTTTTGTTAATTAAAGTTTCAATTCTTTCAATTTCACTAACTTCGAGTGGTCTTTCTGATGGATAATCAAACCTGAAATAATCCTCACACACAAAGGAACCTGATTGCTTCACGTGTTCTCCGAGTATCAACCTCAATGCCCATTGAAGAAGGTGGGTAGCGGTGTGGTTTTTTTCTGTTGATCGTCTCATCTGGATATCAATTTTTGCCCTGACCCTGTCACCTTTTTCAATAAACCCTTTTTTCATAGTGCCCCGATGTACAATCATTCCTTCAAACGGCAATTGAACATCTTCTACTAAAAACAAAGCATCAGGTTTACTTATCGAACCATTATCTGCCACCTGACCACCAGATTCAAAATAGAAAGGTGTCTCTGAAATTATCAGTTCCCCTTCTTCACCTTCATTTAAAATGTCTACATTTACACCGTTTCTTATGATAGCTACAACCCGGGTTTCAGCTTCGTCATTTTCATATCCTATAAATTCCGAAGATATTCCTTTTGAACGTATCCCTGCATACAGCTCACCGCTATATTTAAACTCTTTTGCCAGCCATGATCTCTTTGATTCTTCTCTTCTTTTCTCAAGGATTTTTTCAAAATCCTTAAAAGTTACAGAAAGACCGTTCTCAGCAGCAATTTCTGCAGTTAGTTCTGGGGGAAATCCGTAAGTATCATAAAGTTCAAAAATAATTTCACCAGGCAGTGTCTTATTTCCCTGTGCTTTTAGAGTACTGATTTTTTCTTCAAGGATTCCTGTTCCCTGATTTAAAGTGCGGCCGAATTTCTTTTCCTCGGTCAATAGAACTTCACGAATGAGTCCTGAGTTTTCAACAAGCTCTTTATATATTGGGGAATATTTTTCAATCACCACAGAAGCAAGCTCATGAAGAAGTTCCTCCTCAAAACCTAAAATTCGAGCATGTCTGACCACTCTTCTTATTAATCTTCTCAGAACATATCCTCTTCCTTCGTTCGAAGGAAATACTCCATCCGCAATAAGAAAGGTGGATGCTTTTGAATGATCAGCAATAATTTTTATAGATAAATCCACTCTATCACTTTTTCCGTAACTCTTTTTTGTAATTTCTGAAATCTTTTGTACGAGAGGTGAAAATAAATCAGTTTCGAAAACTGAATTTTTATGTTGCATTATCATAGATATCCGTTCAAGACCCATTCCAGTGTCAATATTTTTTCTTGGTAAAGACTTTAGATTTCCAGCTTCATCCCTCTCGAATTGCATAAACACCAGATTCCAGACTTCAAGAAAACGATCGCAATCACAACCTGGAGCGCAATTTTCCTTCTCGCATTTGAACTCTTCACCACGGTCATAAATTATTTCAGAACAGGGACCACAGGGACCTACAGGACCAGCTGCCCAAAAGTTATCTTCCTCTCCAAGCCTAACTATTTTCTCTTTTGGAAATCCTGACTTTTTCCACCAGATTTCGAATGCTTCGTCATCATCTTTATAAACCGTGGCCCAGAAACGCTCTTTATCAAGTCCTAAATCGTCAAAAAGAAACTCTTGAGCCCATCTTATTGCTTCTTCCTTATAGTAGTCCCCAAAACTGAAGTTTCCGAGCATTTCAAAAAAGGTCAGGTGTCTGGCTGTTCTTCCTACTTCTTCAATATCAGAGGTACGAACACACTTTTGAACTGTAGCAATCCTCGTTTTTGGAGGAGATACCAGCCCCAGGAAGCTGGGTTTAAACTGGACCATGCCGGCTGTCGTTAATAGAAGTGTCGGATCCTCAGGAACAAGCGATGATGATGGCAATATCAAATGTCCTCTGGACTTAAAAAAATTAATAAACTTCTCCCGGATAATTACGCTTTCCACATCTGTCACACTCCAGTTTCTATTTTGAATACCTCATAGAAAACTGCTTTTAAGAAAGCGGCAGTTGGTATAGCCAGGAGGAGTCCAACGAAACCAAAGGTGACGCCACCAATAAACATTGCCATTACTACTATTGCTGGATGAATCTTGACTTGCGATTTCATTATATGAGGTGCAATTACCATTCCTTCAAGCTGTTGAATAATAATCATAATAATTAACACCCATAAAGCGGTAATCGGAGACTTTAGAAATGCCACAAGAATCGCTAATAAACCTCCAATAACCGGTCCAAAGTAAGGGATCAAATCCAGAATTCCAGTTAAAAGACCAAGCAAGAAGGCATACTTAACTCCAAGAATCTCAAGAGCAATCGCCGTCAGTATGCCAACAGTCGCTGCTACAATAAGCTGCCCTCTGACAAAACCCGCTATCACTTCATTTGCTTTCCGAAAAAGATAAATCAAATCTTCTCTTCCTCGGGAGTTCATAAATTCGAAGATATTATCTCTAATACTCTTCCAATCTTTCAGCAGGTAAAAGGAAATGAAGAGACCGAAAATAAGATTAATGAAACCTGAAGCAATGTTAATACCAGCTTGAGGAATTTTTTCGGCAAGCTGTCCGCCCCATTTCCCAATACTTTCAAATGCTTGTTTTATAAAAGTTCTTCCCCACTCAGGGATTTCTATCCTGCCTGCGGCTGCTTCAAGTCTGTATACCTGCTCAGATATGTTCTCCATAAATCCCGGGAATTCTTGAATAAATTCTTTTACCTGTTCAACGATAGCTGGAAGGAGAAACACAATAAGGATAGCTATTGCTGCAATCAAAACTATATAAGAAATAAAAAGAGCCAGGAATCTGGGAATCCGAAAACTTTCAAGTTTATCAACTATTGGTTTTAAAATATAAATGACAGCAACAGCGTATATAAAAGGCATCAGAGCAGGCATTAAGAAACTCAGGAACTGGTAGCCGAGATAAATTAATAGCATCAGCCCGACGTAAAACCAGATTCTTATCGCTAAATCTTTATTATTCATATCGTTACTTACTTTCTTTCTAGCCATTTTAGCTTTCTTGTTTTCTTATTTTTCTTTTTATTTCATTTTCCCTAAACCTTGACTCTCTAATCCCTTCTTCTAAAGCAAAAAGAATCTTTTCCCAGTATAAATCAATCTTTTTAGAAAGTTTGCCAGCTTTTTGAGGCATTATCAATCTGATAACAAAAAAACCACTTAAAACTGTAATCAAAAAAATAATTAAATTAAAAATTTTTTTCACCAATTATTTACCCTTCATCAAAACTTCAATTGCTTTTTTCACCCCTGCTGAAATGCTGGCTAACTTTATCAATGGCGATGAGATCACGCTTTTTAATACCTCAACGCCTGTGTTTACTTTTTCGGATAATTCCTCAACCTGTGCTACTACCGTATCCACCCTTTCTAACTCCTTGTTAACCTGATCAACAGACTCATTCAATTTATGAATTAAAGGAACCAATTCTCTGGATATATTTGTGATTTCTTTTCTGGTTTCATTAAATAGTCTTCCTAACTGGAAAAGAGCATAAGAAATCGCCGCTACAACTATCACCCATAGAATAAAATATAAAACTTGCATATTTTAGACCTCCTTAAACTTCAAACGATTCTAACATTTTGAACTTACATTTTGACTGTTGTCTCACTTATCATCCTTTTTTTCCTTTTCCTTTATCAACCTTTTCCATTTCTTAAGGCGCTCGTAAATCTTTTTTTCGTAACCTATTCGGGATGGTCTGTAATATGTTTTTCCTTTTAATTCCTCTGGCATCAAGGTTTCAGGATAAAAATGCCCTTCATAAAAGTGCGGGTAATGATAACCTATTCCGTGACCAAGCTTTTTGCTACCAGAATAGTGAGTGTCTCTTAGCTTGACTGGAATCGTAAGGTAGGATGTCTTTTTAATATCTTCAAATGCTTTATTAACTGCTAAATATGAAGCGTTGCTTTTAGGGGCAGTAGCTAAATAAGTGATAGCTTGCGCTAAGTTTATAATACATTCTGGAAGCCCAACACGTTCGACAGCAAGAAAGCTGGAAACCGCTACCAGAAGCGCAACAGGATCTGCATTTCCAATATCTTCCGATGCAAAAATTACCATCCTTCGAGCAATAAATTTCGGGTCTTCGCCACCTTCAATCATTCTGGCAAAATAAGCGAGCGCTGCATCAGGATCAGAAGCTCTCAAAGATTTAATGAAAGCTGAGGCAAGATCATAGTGCAAATCTCTGTCTTTGTCGTAGTAAAAAATTCTTGTTTTGATTACTTTCTCAACATCTGTCTTAGTAATTTCTTTTCTTCCATCTGAAAAAGCTGCTCTCGATGCAGATTCTAAAATATTGAGAGCAACGCGAGCATCTCCCTGTGAATTTATTGTTATTAATCTTTCTACTTCGTCAGATAGCAAAAATTCTCCCGCAAGCCCTCTTTTGTCGACCCGTGCTCTTTTGATTATTTCCCTGATTTCATCGTGGGTTAAAGCTTCGAGAACAATTAGGTGACATCGCGATAGTAAGGGAGAATTTACCTCAAAGAATGGATTTTCAGTGGTAGCTCCAATTAGAATTATGGTTCCATCTTCTACAGCTGGTAATAACGCATCTTGTTGTGCTTTATTAAAACGGTGTATCTCATCTATAAAAAGAATTGTCCTTTTTTCAGCTTTAAGAAATT
>CALIRS010000185.1 GCA_938042205.1 uncultured bacterium
TTGAGGTATCTGAAGGTGAAATCTTTGCCTTGATAGGGCCTAATGGAGCCGGGAAAACGACAACGCTTCGGATTGTGGCAACGATACTTCAACCTACAGCCGGGCATGTAGAAGTTGATGGATTCGACATAGTGAAAGAGAGTGAAAAGGTAAGGGAAATTATCAGCTATCTTCCAGAAGAAGCAGGTGCGTACCGGAGTATGACCGGGGAGGAATATCTCTGGTTTATGGCACAGTTATTTCTGAGTGAATACGAGGCTCAAAAAAAGGCTGTCGAACTGGCGAAAAAGTTAACAGGGCTTGGTGAGAGGTTGAAGAGCAAGGTGGGGACTTATAGCAGGGGAATGACGAGAAAACTTCTTCTATCCCGAGCACTGATGACTTCACCCAGACTGGCTATTCTTGATGAACCTACCAGCGGCCTTGATGTGCTTAATGCGATTGAAATTCGAAAGATTATCAAAGATTTTGCAAGGAAAGGGATGGCAGTACTTCTTTCAAGTCACAACATGCTTGAAATTGAGTATCTTTCAGATCGAGTAGCTCTCATTCACAGGGGAGTAATTTACGAGGCTGGTGCTCCAGCGCAGCTGAAGGAGAAATATCGAGCTTCAAATTTAGAGGAGGTATTTGCGGAGGTAGCAAGATGAGAAAGTTTCTTGTAGTACTTAAAAAAGAGATTCGAGAACTCCTTACACTTCAGATGATTTTGCCTTTGTTGATTTCAATTCTCTTGTTTGCTGTGGTGGGCAAGCTGGTTAGCGGTGAAGCACAAAAAGCAGAGGAGGAAAGAGGTGTACTGGTTATTGATCGCGACAGGACGGTTGCTTCCAAATCGCTAGCTAATACGCTCAAAAAGTCAGGGTTTAAAGTTTTCAAGATAAACGACAGGGATATCAACTCAGCTATAGGCATTGCTCGGGAGAAGGGATTAACAATTCTTATTAATATTCCTGATGGGTTTGAACAGGACATTAAATCTGCAAAAACACCAGAGATTGAAACCTATACCATCCTCAGAAGCTTTTCGTATGGTGGAACAAGGGGTGCTGGAGAGTTAAGAGTTGTCCTGTCTACTTTGAATGATCTTATGAGCAGTCAAAAATTGAGACTGCTTGCCCCTGAAGTTGAACCGGAAAAGATTAAGAATCCTTTAAAAATTAAGGAAAATGTAATAGTTGGAGACAAGGTTGCTACAGCCAGCAACGAACAAATAGTTGGCTTTATTACTTCCCAAACTACTTTTATTCCAATAATTCTCACCATTGTAATAATCCTTTCTTCACAGATGATTGCTACTGCTATTGCTTCAGAAAAGGAAAATAAAACTCTTGAAACACTGCTTTCTCTCCCTATCGGGAGAAAGTCTCTGGTGACTGCAAAAATGATTGCCGCAGGGCTTATAGCTTTACTTGCTGCTGGAGTCTATATTTTTGGCTTTCGCTACTACATGGAAGGAATTACCGGACAGGAATTTGGAAGGACGGCGACTGGGTCGATTGCTGTGGCAACTCAAAGGTTAGGTCTGGTGTTAACGCCACAGGAATACGTTATTTTAGGAATCTCACTTTTCTTTGGTATCCTCTGTGCTCTTTCTTTGTCGATAATCCTTGGCGCTTTTTCAGAAGATGTTAAGAGTATCCAGACAGCTCTAAGTCCCCTTATGGTTGTGATCTTGATACCGTATTTTCTCGTACTGTTTCTTGATATAAACGCAATCTCACCTGCCATTAAATTCCTTGTTCTGGCAAATCCTTTTAGCCATCCCTTCTTAGCGGGACCAAATCTCTTTTTAAAAAATTACGCCTCTGTTTTTTTTGGAATCCTTTATGAAATTGCATTTTTCGTGGTTTTCGTGTATATCGCTGGCAGAATCTTCTCTTCCGACAAAATCTTAACTATGAAACTGAAAGTCAAGCGAAAAAAAGCTCTTACTCATAATTATTCGAATGCTTAAAGTGGTTGATTGGTGGCTCTGCGAGTATACATTTCCAGAGTGTCACTACAAAATGGGCACTGTAAAGTATCAGAAAGGGATTCATGGGGAGCCTGTAACGAGGCATTCCAAAGTAAATGAATACTATTGCCATGAAACCTGAAATTATAAGGAGGTTAAGCCAGGATATTCGATTCCTGATAGAAACAATAGCCCCTAGAGGCGCCATCCATTTGATGAGTAAGAAAGCTTTTGTTTCCAGCAAGTTAGCCAGTGGCTTTATCTCGAAACTGGCATCGGAGTTTTCTGTTTGTTGAAAACTCCAGTAAACACCATCTGACCATGAACCGAATAAATGATCAAGTTTCCACTTTCCGCGGATAATGAATGCTTTTGGGTGTTCGATTATGTACTTTATTCCTCTCCGGAGTGCTTCTTTATCTATTTCTATCAATCTCCTGCCACCTGTGACGAGAGATTTTACCGGCCATTTATATGTACCATTCGCCTCCGGGTTATTCCCTATATAAAGATTGATTCTCCCGTTTGGCGAGATAAAGATGAATTCTCCCGACTTAATATAATTAACGATTATCCACGGGGTGATTATAAGAAAAGTCACCACGCAGAATAAGCCGAACTTTAACAGGTTGTTTTTAAAATCATGAAATCC
>CALIRS010000186.1 GCA_938042205.1 uncultured bacterium
CTGTTATAAGGGATAAGCAGAAAAACTGACAAGTTGCTCTAATATATTTTATTCAATTCCTCAATTGGAACTGGGAAAACTTCTTTCCAGGCAATTGAGTGGAGGTAAATGGTTTTTTGCCAATAGCGGTGCAGAAGCAAACGAAGCAGCTATTAAACTAGCCAGAAAGTATGGTAAAAAATCGGGAAGGTACGAAATTATTACGGCTCTGAATTCGTTTCATGGCAGAACGTTAGCGACCGTCGCCGCAACCGGTCAACCAGAAAAGAGAAAGCCCTTTGAGCCAGTTCCTCCTGGATTTATACACGTTCCTTTTAATGATTTTGAGGCATTAAAAAAAGCTGTTTCTGAGAGGACGCTGGGGGTAATGATTGAACCCATCCAGGGAGAAAGAGGCGTATACCTTTGCGATGACGATTATTTGAAAAATGTTTATCAGTTCTGTCGGGAGAATGATGTTCTTTTGATTCTTGATGAGGTTCAAACTGGTCTTGGAAGAACGGGCAGATTTTTTGGGTTTGAACATTTTAAAATTCAGCCGGACATTTTGACGCTTGCGAAAGGGATGGCTAATGGCATACCAATCGGAGCGGTTTGGGCACGAAACGAGATAGTAGATGTGCTGGAACCTGGAGATCATGGGTCGACTTATGGAGGCAATGCTTTTGCTACGAGAGTAGCTTCTGAGGTATTGAAGGTTATTGCTGAAGAAAACCTCATTGATAAAGTGAGAGATACGGGAGGTTATTTTCTTTCAAAGCTGACTGAACTGAGAAATCAATTGTTCCCTAAGCTCATATCTGAAGTTCGAGGGAAAGGTTTTTTAATCGGGCTCGAGTTTTCCCGTCCGATTGCAGAAATGGTAACCAGGCTCCTACTTCAAAGGGGATTTGTAGTTGGAAAAGTAGGGGGTAAAATAATTCGCTTCCTGCCACCATATATCATTGAAGAGGAAGACATAGATGAGCTTATCGATGCTATCAAAACCATTCTTATGGAAATGGGAAAGAAGTGAAAAAATGAGCCGACATCTTTTATCTTTAGCGGAATTAACTACAGAAGAGGCTAAAGAGATACTGAATCTTTCGTTAATTTTGAAAAAGACGCGCCGAGAGAAGCTTCTGAAAATGTGTAGTGGAATGTCAGCCGCTCTTATTTTTGAGAAACCGTCAACACGAACGAGAGT
This sequence comes from uncultured bacterium, assembly GCA_938042205.1. GTDB lineage: Bacteria > Actinomycetota > Aquicultoria > SKW223 > SKW223 > CALIRS01. The sequence goes on from CALIRS010000186.1 coordinate 1,187, forward strand.
TTCTCTTGATGTTGCTCTTTCAGGACTGGGAGCTGTCCCTGTAATTCTTTCAACATCCGAAATGCAACTTTCCCGCGGAGAAGATCTGAAAGATACTGCAAGGGTCTTATCGAGGTATGTGGACGCTATTGTAGCCAGAGTGTTTAAGCATGAAACACTGGAAGAACTTGCTAAATATTCAAATGTGCCTGTGGTAAATGCATTAAGTGATGTTTATCATCCGCTACAAGCTATTGCCGATGTCTTAACAATTTATGAGGGTAAGAATAAAGTTGAAGGCATAAAACTTGCTTACATTGGAGACGGAAATAATGTTTGCCACTCGCTAATTATTGCGTCGGCTCTGTATTCAATGGATATCCGAGTTTCTACACCTCAGGGTTACGAACCGAAAAAGGAAGTTGTAAAAATAGCGGAGAATATTTGTAGTAATGGGTTTTCCTATGCCTGGTTTCCAGTACCAGAAAAGGCAGTGAAAGATGTTGATGTTGTCTATACAGATACCTGGATAAGCATGGGTTCAGAAGAGGAAAAAGTGGAAAGGCTGGAAGCATTTAAGGACTGGCAGGTAAATGTTGACCTGATGTCAAAAGCTAAAAGTGATGCTATCTTTATGCATTGTCTTCCGGCGCACAAAGGGGAAGAAGTAACTGACGAAGTTTTTGAGAGTAAGAATTCAGTTGTTTTTGATCAGGCTGAAAATCGCCTGCATACCGCGAGAGCGGTATTTATTTTCTTATGGAAAGAGGTGGGATAATGGGTAAAAAAAGAAATCGTCAGGATGCGATTAGGAAACTGGTAAGAGAGAGAGAAATTCGCACCCAGGCTCAACTTGTTAAGGAACTTCAAAAGCTTGGTTTTAATGTTACACAGGCTACGGTTTCAAGGGATGTAAACCAGTTAGGACTTGAAAAAGTAGTCAGTGAGTCTGGAAAATCGGTATATATCTTAGCTGAGGATCGACATCTAAAAAGGATGTGTGAAGACCTCGTGCTCTGGGCGAAAGAAAGTGGAAATCTAGTAGTTGTTAAGACAACTCCCGGTGGAGCCAGCAGTGTTGCACAAGCAGTAGATGCAGCACGCTGGGAGGAGGTAATTGGTACAATTGCCGGTGATGATACATTCCTGATTGTTGCGGTGACTGCTAAAGAGGCTAAGAAAGTTGCCCAGCGAATAATCCAATTAGCAGCCTGATTTGACAGAAGCAATAAAATATTTATCAATTGAATCCAGGAAGTGATTTTTTTGAAAAAAAAGGTAGTGCTTGCATACTCTGGAGGTCTGGACACCTCTGTTATCTGCCATCGTTTGGCTTCAGAAGGTTATGAGGTTTACGCTGTTCTGGTTGACGTTGGTCAGGGGGAGGACCTTATACCGCTGAAGGAAAAAGCTTTTAAAGTTGGGGCAAAGAATGCGCTCATCGTTGATGCCAGAGATGAATTTGTAAAGGATTTTGTTATTCCTGCTGTGAAGGCAAATGCTAGATATGAAACAAAGTATCCTCTATTTACTGCTCTTTCACGTTACATAATTTCGAAGCATCTTGTGAAAGTTGCCAGAGAAACGGGGGCAAAAATTGTAGCACATGGAAGTACTGGAAAAGGAAATGACCAGGTTAGATTTGAAGTAGCTATCGAAACTCTGGCACCAGAACTTGAAGTGATAGCTCCTGTAAGAGACTGGAGATTAACAAGAGATAAAGCGCTTTCTTATGCGGAAAAAAATGATATTCCGG
>CALIRS010000187.1 GCA_938042205.1 uncultured bacterium
AAAAGAGAATATCACCCGAAGACTTACAAATTTTAAAATTTGAAAGAGTAGGAAATTACGCAGTCCGCATTATTTTTAACGATGGACATTCCACCGGTATTTATGATTGGAACCTTCTCCGATATTTGGGAAATTAGGCCAATCCCCTTTCGCTGTTGGATATGAATTCTATAATTTCGCTTACAAGCGGAAGGTCATTTTTGCTGTATGTGTCTTTCAATTTATCCACAGCCTGAGATCTATTCATGTTTGATTTGTAAATTGTTTTAAAAATCATTCGTACCGCTTCGATTTCTTCAAGCTGAAAACCAAACCTTTCCATTCCAATTTTATTAATTGAACGCACCTCTGCCGGAGACCCATCAGCTAACATAAAAGGAGGTACATCCTGCACCAATTTTGAACAGGCTGAGACCATTGCATGCCTACCAACTTTACAAAATTGATGAACCCCTGCCCCCCATCCAATATTTGCATAATCGCCAACCTGCACATGCCCGCCCAATGCAGCATGACTGCTCATAACAAGATTATTCCCGACAATACAATCATGCGCAACATGACTGTAGGCCAGAAATGTATTATTGGACCCAATCAGAGTAGTATCATCGTGATTCGTGGCTACATGAGCAGTCACATATTCACGAAAAACATTACTTGAACCAATTTTGAGTTTTGGGCTTCCTCCCTCAAACTTTAAGTCATGCGTAAGTCCCCCTATCATTGCATATGGAAAGATTTCGTTACTGTCACCCATTTCAACATCTCCTTCAATTGTTGAATGATGAAAAACAACAGAATCATCACCGATTTGAACTTTTGGACCAACTAGACAGAAAGCCTCTACGGTAACATTTGCTCCTAAGACTGCTTTGGGGGAAACTATAGCCGATGAATGTATATTAACAGCCATACTTACGATTCGGCAGCATCAGTTATAGCGAACATCAATGATGCAGATGAGACGACCTGACCGGCAACCAGGCAAGTAACTTCAGCAGTTGCTAATTTATTTCCCCTTACCTTCACTAAGTTTGCTTTAATTTCAAGCTGATCGCCAGGAACAACAGGTTTTCTAAATTTAACTTTGTCTGCACTCATGAAGAAAGCGACTTTACCCTCAGAAGAACCGCGTCTGAGCAAAAGAATCCCTGCAGCCTGTGCCATTGCTTCCAGTTGCAAAACTCCCGGCATAACAGGATGCCCGGGGAAATGTCCTGTAAAAAACGGTTCATTAATTGAAACATTTTTCAGACCAGTGAGAGATTCATTACCCTCAATGGACACTACCCGATCAATCATGACAAAAGGAAAGCGGTGTGGAAGAACATCAAGCACGCGCCTAACATCCAGTTCCGTCTCATCAGGCATTACATAAGCCTTTTTATCATGCTTTTTTTTCTGATTAGCTTTCGCATTATTATTTTTCTTAGATAATGATTCTAAAATTTTAGCGGATAATTCAGAATTCAGTGAATGCCCAGGACGAACGGCAATGATGTGAGCTTTCAACGGTTTTCCCAGCAAACAAAGATCACCAACGATATCTAATATTTTATGCCGAACAAACTCATCTTCGAACCTAAGCGGTTCTTTGGACATGATTTTATCGCCTTTAATGACTATGGCACTATCAAGACTACCTCCCCTGATTTTACCCAACTTAAGCAATTCTTCGATGTCTTCGTACAGGGTAAAAGTCCTAGCTGGTGCGACCTGAGCGATGTATGTCTCTGGATCAAGTTCAAGTGATAAATGCTGAACATGAACCCCCCTATCATCAGCAGATGTGCAGGTTATTCTGAAACCGTCATACGGAAGTGCAATCATAGAGCGGTTACCGGAGGTTACAGATACAGGTTCATGAAGCTGAAGAAATGACCTTTCTTTATCAAGATCTACCGGTTCTGCTTCCATAACGAGATTCACAAATGGCTTTGCTGACCCGTCTAAAATTGGCGGTTCACTTGCATCCAGTTCAATCATTGCATTATCGACTCCGCATCCAGCTAAAGCACTCAATGTGTGTTCAATCGTGTGAACCTTGGCATTACCGTCGGAAATCGTAGTGCTTCGAACAAGATCAGTTACTTGATCTGATAGTGGTTTAATTTCAGGTTTTCCGTAGAGGTCCATTCTGCGAAAGACATACCCCGAATCTGCTTCAGCGGGTTTGATCGTCAAAGTAACTTCATCACCTGTATGCAATGCCTTTCCTTTAATCGATCTTTCTCTGCGAATTGTTCTTTGCTTAATTGACATAAAAAAAATTATCTTTTTAGTGAGCAATTCAATCTTTATTCATTAAAAGAAATAACTTAATTGATAATATTTTGAGCGAAATTGTAGAAAAAAAGAAGAGATCTTTAAAAAAGAGACTGAAACAGCAATATTTGAAGTACTTAGACAAGGTAATTCGATCCAATGCACTTCAGAAATTTTTTAAAGGAGTTTTATACATATTAGGTTTTGTCGTTTCTGTGATTTTAGCAACTTTACTTTACCTTAAAAGTTAGTTTACAGGCTCATTTTTCAGGAAAAGAAAGTTCCTCCATCTTTGCACCTCTTTTGAAGGATTCATCCCACTCCGTATAAAGATTCTCTTTTATCTTCTTATCGATTTTTGAATCCATTATAAAATCAATAAATCTTAGATACCCCTTTTCCTGAAGAAATCTACCTAGATCACGATTTGAAGAAGAAAATGAAGTGAGAGAAGAAACCAGTTTTTCCAGAGGAAATCCTCTTTCACTTTGGTCTTTTAATTCAACTCTACAACCTGTTTTTCCGAATGATTCAAACATAGATTCGAATCTTGGGTTGTTTAAATCGATACAGTTGCCTGAAAGTTTTAAATTTCGTAAAGACTTAAAGTTATTTATTGGATACGGATTGAAAATGATGTTCTTAGCCAAAGAAAGATTTTCCAGAAACTGAAGACGAGCAAGAGGTGAAATATCCAAAATATGATTAGATTGTAGACGGAGTTCTTTTAGGACTCTTAAGGACTCAACGGGGCGCAAATCACAAATCCTGTTCTCTGTAAGGTCGAGGTGTCTAAGATTCGTAAGTTCCTGCAAACCTGTTAGATCATAAATAAAATTACTATTTAAGGACAATCTTTCTACCGATTTTAAATTTTCGAGTTCGCCAATAGTTTCGATTACATTACCAGACAGTAAAAGAACCGATAAACTGGGCAAATCCATTAAGCCCGCCACATTTTCGATCATATTATCATAAAGATAAAGATGGCGTAATCGCGGAAGAGAACGAATTTCCGTGAGTGGATTA
>CALIRS010000188.1 GCA_938042205.1 uncultured bacterium
ATGTTTTTAACTATTTTGTAATATGTTTTTGGGCGCCCTATTGAACCACTTATTTTTCTATCATTTAAGAGGAGTGAAGAGATGGCTCTGGCGATGGAAGCTCGGGCGTATCATTCCGGGAGGAAACGAATCAAGTTGCATAAGGGGTCAATTAAGCTTGTAGACATTATTTTTTTGCTGGTCACACTTGCTGCTTTTATTTTTATTGTTTTGCTTTAACGGGAAGGAAATTTTTGAAGAGATGGGAAAGCTGGCTCTGGCAATTCAATATAAAGGAACGAATTTCAGTGGCTTTCAGAAACAACCAGGGGAAAGAACGGTTCAGGGAGTTATTGAAGAAGCTCTTACATCTTTTTATCAGAGAAAGGTGAATGTTATTGGTGCTTCTCGCACAGATGCGGGGGCTCATGCTCTAATTAATCCAGTAGCTTTTGACGATGTGAAAAACTACGGACCGCAAGTTGTGATGAGAGCTATGAACGCGGTTCTGCCGGATGATGTCAAAGTCATTGAAAGTGTTAGCGTTGCTGAAGAATTTCATCCAAGAAAAGATGCACTTTATCGTGAATATGTTTATCTGGTAAGGTTTTCGGATTTGCCTGATGTTTTTCTGGGACCATTTTCGCATCAGGAAAAAGAAAAGGTTAATGAAAGTCTCATCAAAGAAGCGGCATCATTTTTTATAGGAATGCATGACTTTAGAAGTTTTACCAGGAAGTCAGCCGAGATGAGAAACTGTGTCAGAAATATGATTGAGGTGAAGTTTGAAAAGGAAGACAGCAAAAATCTGGGAGTATTTATTTTTAGAGCTGATGGGTTTCTTTACGGAATGGTAAGAAATATTGTATCTACCATTTTAGATTATTCAAAAGGAAGAATCAGGAAGGAAGATATTCTGGACCTTCTTCGATTTCCTCAGGATAATTGGGCTCCGGAGCCCGTTCCTGCCTGTGGCCTTTTTCTTAGTTGGGTAGAGTACGAAGAAAAAATATTTAATAGAGTCAGGTTTCCTTTTTTTGAAATATGATTTTCTCTGGTGTTTACAAAAGTACTAAATGAGGGTATTTCTTCTCTATGTTTCAGCCTCTACATTGTGGCATAATTTGGGGAATACACATGATATATAACAGTAATAAGTGAAAGGGTTGTTGTAGGTTTTTATGATTAGAGTTTCGAATGAAAGTAGGAATGTCATAAGAAAGATTTAAGATATATGTGCAACAGGGGTAAAAGTACATACCACAAATATTCATAAGGAAACTTTAAAGAATGATGATCATGCTAGCTTCTCATGAACTCTGTAGTTATATAATTTGCTTTTCAATGTACTGATTCTTTAATGTTTTATTTATTAAGTAATGCTTATCAACTTATCAGTAATATATACGAATGGATTTTTAGAAAAGACTCGGCAGACTTGTTGACGACAAATAATTTCTGATGATAGCATTTTTAATCTTTTATCTTTGGTTTTTGGTAGGTCAATTCGTATAAAATCTATTTAAGAAATAATATGGAGGGAAAAATGGAAGTAGAAATTGGCAAAGGGAGATTTGCAAGAGTTACTTATGGTTTTGACGATATTGCAATTGTGCCTTCAAGAAGAACTCGAGATGCAGATGATATCGACATCAAATGGTACTTCACTGATAAGTATGCGTTTGAGATTCCCTTTATAGCTTCGGCGATGGATTCGGTAGTTTCGCCAGAGACAGCAGTTGAAATTGGTAAATTGGGTGGGCTGGCAGTTTTAAATCTCGAGGGGCTCTGGACACGATATGAAGACCCAGAGCAAATATATAAAGAAATTGCTTCCTTTTCAAAGGAAGAAGCAACTAGAGGAATTCAGAAAATTTATCGTGAAGAAATTAAACCAGAGTTGATTACAAAAAGGATAAAGGAAATTAAAAAGAGTGGAGTGGTAACGGCTGGTTCTTTTACTCCTCAGAAGGTGGACAAATTCTATCGTTATGCGCTCGAAGGAGGACTTGACATCCTTGTAATTCAGGGGACTGTTGTCAGTGCGGAGCACGTCTCAAAGTCGGTTAAACCATTAAATCTTTATGAATTTATTGGAAGTCTTGATGTTCCGGTGATCGTCGGTGGCTGTTGTTCTTATGCATCAGCGCTTCACCTGATGAGAACAGGTGCAGCAGGCGTTCTGGTGGGGGTAGGACCCGGGGCGGCATGCACTACAAGAAGAGTGCTTGGCATTGGCGTGCCGCAGGCAACAGCCATTGCTGATGCTGCAGCTGCAAGAACGCGTTATCTCGAAGAAAGTGGTAGATATGTTCATGTTATCGCTGATGGAGGAATGGTTTATGGGGGCGATGTTGCCAAGGCGATTGCTTGTGGAGCTGATGCAGTCATGCTTGGCTCGCCTCTGGCAAGGGCACAGGAAGCGCCGGGACTTGGTTACCACTGGGGAATGGCAACCTTTCATCCAGAGCTTCCCAGAGGAGCAAGAATTTATGTAGGCACTATAGGTACACTTAAAGAGATTCTTGTCGGGCCTGCTTACGAAAATGATGGCCGATTGAACCTTGCAGGGGCGTTGAAAACCTCTATGGCTACTACAGGATATGAGAACATTAAAGAATTTCATCGGGCAGAACTTGTGATCGCGCCTGCTTTACAAACCGAAGGGAAAATATATCAAAAAAGTCAAGGAGTCGGTGGTTAAATTTTGTCAAAAATAAGTTTGGACAAAGTTCTGGTGATTGATTTTGGGGCTCAGTATGCTCAGTTAATTGCCAGAAGAGTTCGGGAATTAAAGGTTTATTCAGAAATTGTTCCTCATACCGTTAGTGTTGATGAAATTATAAAAATGGCTCCTAAAGCTCTTATTTTTTCCGGAGGACCAACTTCGGTTTATGAAAAAGGAGCTTTAACTCTTGATAGAAGAATATACGATCTCGGGATTCCCATTTTTGGAATTTGCTATGGAATGCAACTCATAGCGCATGACTTAGGAGGAGAAGTTAAAAAAACAGGAAGAAGTGAATACGGGAAAACAAGACTTCATGTTAGTGACGAAGACTCGATACTCTTTATGGGACTTCCTGAAAAGCAGAACGTATGGATGAGTCATCGCGATTCAGTGGCAAAAGTTCCTGAAGGATTCAAAGCAACAGCCATAACTGAGGGATCGATAGTAGCTGCTTTTGAAAACCGAGAGCGTAATATATATGGGGTTCAGTTTCATCCAGAAGTTATTCATACAAAGTATGGAAACGAGATTCTTAAAAATTTCTTATATGAAGCCTGCGGATGCATCCCCGGGTGGACAAAGGTTTCTATTATTGAAGAAGCAATAGAATCTGTGAGAAAGACAGTCGGCAACGAAAAAGTGATCTGTGCTCTATCAGGTGGTGTTGATTCCTCAGTAGCTGCTATTTTAGTGCATAAAGCAATTGGTGATAACCTCACTTGTGTTTTCGTGGATCATGGACTTCTTCGAAAAGGAGAAGCAGAACAAGTTGTTGAAACCTTCGATTTACATTTTCATATGAATCTGATCCATATCGATGCTCGAAAGCGTTTTCTTCAAAAGCTTGCTGGCGTGACAGATCCCGAAGTGAAAAGGAAAATAGTTGGCGAAGAGTTTATAAGAGTTTTTGAGGATGTCGCCAGAAAAATTGGGGCTCGCTTTTTAGTTCAGGGAACACTTTATCCGGATGTGATTGAGAGCGGAACAGCAACCGCTGCCAGGATAAAGACTCATCACAATGTTGGTGGGCTACCAACAGAAATGGAATTCGAAGGAGTGGTTGAGCCGCTGAAACTTCTTTTTAAAGATGAGGTGCGAATGATTGGAGAAGAGCTTGGTCTTCCTGAAGAGATTGTTTGGCGGCATCCATTTCCTGGTCCTGGACTTGCCATAAGAATCATTGGAGAAGTTACCGAGGAAAAATTAAAAATTCTTCGGGAAGCAGATGCTATCCTAATTGAGGAAATAAAAAAACATGGTTTGTATCGGGAACAGTGGCAGACGTTCTGTGTGCTTTTGCCAGTGAAGACGGTAGGGGTTATGGGTGATATGAGAACGTATGCTTATACTATCGCTATTCGCTCAGTCGTCAGCGAGGACGCGATGACAGCTGACTGGGCACGAATTCCTTATGACGTTTTAGCTAAAATTTCTAATCGGATTATTAATGAAGTTGAAATGGTAAACCGGGTAGTATACGATATCAGCTCAAAACCACCAGCAACTATTGAATGGGAGTAAGAAATGAATCCATATGAAGAGATAGAAGCATTAAGAAAAAAAATTGACACCATAGACGCTGAAATTGTGCGGCTATTAAACCAGCGGGCATTGCTTGCTAAAGAGATACATAAGGTTAAGAAGAACAACTCGTTGCCTCTTTATGACCCCAAAAGAGAAGAGGAAATATTTGAAAACCTGAGCAAAGCCAATCAGGGACCACTTTTTGACGAAGCGTTTCGTGAGATTTATGAAACTATCCTTCAGTGGATGAAAAGCCTTGAAGAAGAATAGTATGCAAATGTTTTCTCAAGGAAAGGTAACTCTTATCGCGGGACCATGTGCAATTGAAAATAAAGATCAGGTTATGGAATCCGCTCGGGCGGTTGCAGAGGCCGGTATTAAAATCTTTAGAGGAGGGGCTTTTAAGCCCCGCACCTCACCTTATTCTTTTCAGGGATTAGGCGAGGAAGGAATAAGGCTTCTTGTCGATGCCGGAAAGAAATACAGATTGAAAACGGTTACCGAAGTCACTGAGGTTGATGTTCTTAATGCTGTGAATGAAAAAATTGATATCATTCAGGTCGGAGCAAGAAATATGGACAATTACTCTCTTCTTAAAAAGATTGGCCAGGCGACTTCTAAAAATAAGAAATGGGTACTTCTTAAAAGAGGATTTTCTGCAACCATTGAGGAGTTTCTCCTGGCTGCTGAATACATACTTTCTTCAGGAAATCCAAACGTAGTTCTTTGCGAGCGTGGCATTAGAACTTTTGAAACTTCTACCAGATTTACTCTTGATCTTAATGCCATACCTGTAATAAAAAAACTTTCTACTCTTCCAGTGGTTGTAGATGTCAGTCATGGAACCGGACATGCTGATATGTTGATTCCCATGTCAAGAGCGGCAATAGCCGCTGGTGCAGATGGAGTGATGATTGAAGCACATCCGAATCCTAAGAAAGCTCTCTGCGATGGTCATCAATCGCTTCCAACTGAGCATCTTGGAGAATGGGTTAAAGAGTGCCGAAAGATAGCCTCTGTTCTTTCGAAACCAATTTATTGAAAATTTTTATTATCTTGAAGAACACCCATTTTAAGCTTAAATCAACATTTCTTTCATCAGGTATTTTCTAAAGTAATTTTTATGCTTCTGCTGTGCTTCTCTGTTTTAGCTTTATTTGAGGCAATCGGTAGAGAATTTGAGATTTGAAATGGTTCGTATTTGAAGAAGGTTCCTTTTTTCAAGTGTTTCCTCTATCAGGCAGATTGCGATATTGAAATAGCTATTTGATTAAAGCCGACTGAAATAGAATAGACTTAATAATCGAAATGATTAAAATGGTTCGAATGTAGCAAGATTATAAAAATGTTCACAGCAATTCTGGCTGATCTTTCGATATCTATTCCCTGTAATGCATAGTCCAAAGCGATTCTGTAATAGAGAACAGCATTCTCTTTTCCACCGATTAATGCAAAAAGCTATACCATTGGAAGAATCGTTTTTTGGACAAGACCTTTAACTGAAATTGCTTTTAATATGTAAAGCGGGATGGAAGTTTTTCTTTACTTCACTTTTTTAAGCGCTTCTTTAAGATAGTATTTATAAATGCCTGAATCTTCGGGATTCGTTATCTTTGCAAATTTTAACTCCGAACATAAAGCCACAAAAGTGAGCAAAATAGACCGGGAGCCGCATAAATATATCTTAAAAAAGAGATGAGAAATTGAAGTGTGGAGAAAATCGGTGAGTAAGCCAGTCAGGTAAATTCTGAGGTAAATTGAATCCCCGTTTCTATCAGTTCTTTCAAGCTCAAATAAAGTCATAAAGAAGCTGTTTTACTGGTAAAAATCAAAATGACAGCTATCCAGGGAAAGCAACTATACTTTCTCCGTGTCTTAAATTACAGCCTAAAAAAGAATACTCAATAACCATCTGGTTATCGGTTTTTGATAAGGAGGCAAAATGTTGGAAGACAGAAATGTTGATTTTAGGTTTAAGCAGTTTTTTTGTATTTTCTATTAAGGAGTCCAGCATGAAGTCGATATCAATGACGGCGGGTGATAAAAATGGA
>CALIRS010000189.1 GCA_938042205.1 uncultured bacterium
AAAGTGATACTCCTCACTATTGCAAGTTCTTGAACCTAAAAATGACCGCCAGGGACTTACGAATTGATTGCCCTTCGAATCAAATAGCAACCATAGTTAAGGAAGAAAAGCTAAAAGAGATAGGAACCTTATTTTCTTGAAATTTTGAAGAAAGAAATAATTATAAATCTTAAAAATAATTTTAAACCTTTAGTGGAGGGGGGAAGATGAAAGTTAACCGCAGGAGTTTCCTAAAGTACTGCGCTGTCAGTGCTGCTGCCCTCGCTACATCCAGGTACTTTCAACTTGCTCAAACAAAGGAAATACTTCCCGAAACGATCGAAATTGTAAGGTCGACATGCTCACCAAACTGTACTGGGGCATGTGGTTTTCATGCAATGGTCTATAAAGGGAAAATATCTGCTCTCATTCAAAGTGCAGATTACCCGGAAGAAGAATACAATCCAAGAGGGTGTCTTCGTGGCCAATCATTCCTTAACCTTATATACGGACCTGACAGACTGAAACGCCCTCTAATAAGAATTGGAAAAAGAGGAGAAGGAAAATTTAAGGCTGTAAGCTGGGAAGAAGCCTTTAATTACGTCGCTGATAGGCTGGCAGAAATCATAAAAAAATACGGTTCGGAATCAGTTGCTACTTCTATTCAAGTCCCCGGAACCGGCTATGTTCACAAAGGGGCTCTAGTAAGACTTTCTTCCATATTCGGATTCAGCGTTCTCCATGCGTATACTATGAACGGCGACCTTCCGATTTTCTGGCCAATGACTTTTGGTGTGCAGACTGAAGAACTTGAGCCGCTTGAATGGCTAAATTCAAGATATACTGCAATTTTTGGCTCAAATATACTTTACACCAGATTGCCAGATGCTAAATTTCTTACTCTCAGCCAGGAACGGGGAGGAAAAATTATTGTAATCGATCCGAATTATTCGGCAACTGCTTCGAAAGCCGATGAATGGATTCAGATAGACCCAGCAACAGATGCTGCTTTTGCTCTTGGAATTGTTCATGTTATCCTGAATGAAAAACTTTATAATGAAGACTTTATTAAGACCTATACCGACCTACCACTTTTAATACGATTAGACAACCAGAAAAAAATAAAGGCTGAAGAGGTTAAGGATTTAAGTACAGCAGTGGCCTCCTTAAAAGCAAATATTCCTGAATACCGCGAACTATATGTAGTTTATGATAAAGGCTCAGGCAAACTACACATTCCTAACCCGGAAAACCTGGAAAGAAATTTTGATCCTGTTCTTGAGGGAGAATTTGAAATCGAGCTATTGACCGGTGAAAAAGTAAAGGTAAAGCCAGCCTTTCAACTTTTGAAAGAAGTGATTGAAAAAGATTATTCACCTGATAAAGTAGCTAGAATTGTTTGCCCCAATGAAAAAAGAACTAATGAATATGTTGAAACCATTAACCGAATAGCTCATGAAATGGCAACCATCAAGCCTCTTCACATCGTTTATGGCGCCAGCAATTACCAGTGGTTCCACGGCGATCTTAAAGGCAGAGCTTTATCACTAATAGTCGTTCTTACAGGAAACATAGGAAAGCCAGGGGCAGGTATTTCCACCTATGCTGGCCAATACAGAATAAGATGGCCACTTGCCTCTTGGTGGAACTTTGGAGATAAGAAGAACAAATGGGTCACCTACCTGCTCTGGCTAAATGAAGATTTTAGAAACAGTGAAGAATTTAAGAAATACAATAAGGAGACTCCTTACCCTGAAAACGACATTAAAGCTTTGATATTTGGCTGGCACAACCCCTTTGACCAGCACAACATGGCCAATAAACTAATTGAAAAGGCAACCAATGGCGATTTAGAGCTAATAGTAGCTACCGACTTTCAAATGACGACTTCTTGTCTATGGTCGGACGTGGTTCTCCCAGGTGTAAGCTGGTACGAAAAATATGAGCTAACTGTAACCCCTGTTCATCCTTACGCCCAGCTTCAAAAGCCAGCTATTGAACCACTTTTTGAATGTATGCCAGAAATATGGATATTTAAAGAAATCGCCAGAAATCTTGCCGATCGATTAGGCGGTGAATTTAAAGAAGAAGTTAAAAACTTTTATCCTAATCCTGAAGTCTTTAAACAAGAAGAAGAAGCACGCGCAAATAATACATGGGCTATTAAACTGGCACGAGAAAAAGCCAATCAAGCAAGTCTCGACACCATAAGGCTTATTCTTGAAAGGGGTGGCAAAATTGTCAAAGGCATCACCCTCGACGATCTTATGAAAGGTCCAGTAAGGCTAAACCTTCCTGCTCCAGGTAAAAGGCAGCTTATGTTCTGGGAACAGATAGAATTGAAAAAACCTTTCCCACCAGTTTCATATCCTGCTCCGCTGCCAAAAACTGCCAGATTTGTAAAAAGTGGAAGGATTGAGTTCTATAAAGATGAAGACGTTTTTATTGACTATGGAGAAACTCTTCCAGTCCACAAGGATCCATTTGTTGACACCGAAAACAAAATGGAGGCGTCTAAGAAATATGAATTCGCTTTCATTACCAAAAACTCTCTCTATCGTGTGCACTCAACGCACAGTAATAATCTGACAATGCTTGAGCTTCAGGACTTCAAAGCAAAAGTTTGGGCGAATCCAGAAACGCTCTCCGAAAAAGGTATTAAAGACGGCGAACTTGTTGAAGTTTTTAACGATAGAGGAAAATTGTATGCGTATGCAGTATCTGACCCTGGCTTACACCCTAAGATATTAATATTCGAACAGGGCTGGTGGAGTAGGTACCTGAGAGGAACTTCCTATAATACTCCACTGTATCCATGGATAAAAAGCAATCAAGTGATTTACTTTGTTCCAGGTATTTGGGAACCAACGACAGCCTGGAACGAGGTTGCGGTCGACATAAGAAAGGTGAGGGGATAATAAATGAAGAAAAGATACGGAATGATAATTGATCTTAATCGTTGTATAGGTTGTAGAAGCTGTGCTGTTGTTTGCAAAATGCATAATTCAATTCCTCCAGGTACCTGGTGGCAAAGAGTAGAAACGATCGGGAGCAACGAACATATGGTTCCAACAGGAGATTACCCCGATATATCAATGGTGTTCCTGCCGGTTCTCTGTATGCATTGCGAGGATGCGCCCTGCGTGAAGGTATGCCCTGTTGGTGCCACTTGGCAAAGAGAAGACGGTGTTGTTCTGGTTGATTATGAAAGATGTGTTGGTTGTCGCTACTGCATGACAGCCTGCCCATATGGAGTCAGGCAATTCAACTGGCAGGATTCAGAAGAAAGCTTCGAAGAGGCTTTTGAAAATTCGGGTTTCAAGGAACAATGGTTTAAAGACAAAACCTACCGCTACGGTTACCCTCACGATCATCGAACCAGGGATGGCAGAATGGTTTATACTCCTAAAAGACCTAAAGGTGTAGTTGAAAAATGTACTTTTTGCGTTCAATACATTGATAGGGGTCTGCAACCCGCCTGTGTTAGAGGATGTCCTGGAAATGCAAGAATCTTTGGGGACCTGAACGATCCAAATAGTGAAATCTCCCGCGTCCTTAAAGAAAGAAATGTCTTCAGATTAGCTGAAGATATGGGTACGCATCCTAAGGTTTTTTATATCTTGCCGATTAGGAAAGAAAGCAGGGGAGTGGTGAAATATGGAAAAGAAATATAAGTTTGCCACACGAATCCTGTCAATAATGGTAATCGCAGGTTTAGTTGCCTGGATTTATCAATTACAAAAGGGGCTAATCTTAACCAACATGAGAAATCCATTCACCTGGGGACTTTATATCGCAACCTGGGCTTTTTTTGTTGGAACTGCTGCAGGCGGACTGGTTGTCTCTTCAGCAATCTATGTTTTTGGAGCTAAAGAATTCAAACCCATCGCCAAGGTAGCTTCCCTTACAGCTTTTGTCTGCGTGATTGGAGCAATGCTTTCCATTCTTCCCGATATAGGAAGACCTGAAAGGTTATACTATATGATAATTTCACCAAACTTAGATTCTATGCTTCCCTGGGACGTTCTGGTTTTAGTTTTATATGCACTTGTATCGGGTATCTATACCTACATTCTCCTTAAACCGGATATAGCCTCCCGGGGTATAAAACTACCTCTCCTTGGAACTGTTTTAAAAAGGGAAGTCAGTAAAGAAGAAATAGAAAACATCAGAGAAAAGTCAGAAATTCAGGCAAAAAGACTGGCACCAATAGCTCTTCCGCTAGCTATCATGATTCACACCGTTACCGCCTGGGTACTGGCAACACAATTTTCAAGAGCCTGGTGGTACGGCGGACTTCTTGCCCCCACGTTTATTGCCGCTGCTCTGGCGACTGGACCTGCTGTGGTTATCATCGCCTCAATGATAGTTTACGGATATAAAAATGAACTTTTAGCGACCTTTAGTCTACTGGCAAAGTTTTCTGCAATTTCCGCAGTCATCTTGCTTTTCATGTACTACAACGATTTCCTGGTCAGATTCTGGTGGCGTTCAGGAAGAGAGTTTGAAGTCTTGAAGCTTGTTTTCTCACGCTACCCCCTGATTCATGCTATAGAAATTATATTTATACTGGCATCAGTAATCATTTTCGCAACCAGGTCAAAAAGCAGAAACTGGCTGATCGCTGGAAGTATATCAGTACTTGTGGGGGTATTTGCTCACCGATTCCTCTTAATTCCACCTGCTTATAATCAAATACCTCTCGAAATCCCAGTTGCTACCTCAACTGAAGCCCTTACGTGGTTTTATCCAATAGCCATCGGACAAATCAGAGGTTCTTTACTAAACCCGCAGGACGTATTCACGTCTTTCTGGAATTACGTACCATCAATTGTTGAAATAACCATCACTACTGGTGTCATCGCTTTTGTGTGTCTAGCTTACATGCTTTCAATAAGAGCATTACCACTTATAGAAGAAACTCGATGAACGAATTCAGATTATTTTCTTTAATTTTTTCATATCCCGACGAAACAACCCTGAATGAAATATCAAAACTCAAAGAGCTTGAAGAGTTAAGCGATTATCGAGAAAAAATAGAGGAATTTTTGAAAATACCGTTTGAAGAAGTTCAGTCTGAATATACCAGTCTTTTTATTAATTCATATCCGGCACTGCTATGCCCACCTTATGAATCATTCTACAGAGATGGTTCTATCTACGGAGAAACATCAATTGAAGTAAGAGAAATTTATCAGAAGGAAGGATTAGAATACAAAGCTTTTGGAGAACCACCAGATAGTGTTAGCGCCGAACTTGATTTCCTGGCAATTACAGCTAATCCAAAATTTCTCAAACGCTTTATA
>CALIRS010000190.1 GCA_938042205.1 uncultured bacterium
AAGAAAACCTTTCATTGCCAGTAATTTCTCCAAGTCTTTTTACAGTTTCATCATTAAGTCCCAGATTGAGAACAGTATCCATCATCCCGGGCATCGAAAATGGAGCTCCTGACCTCACTGATACTAAAAGGGGGTTATTCAGATCTCCAAATTTCTTACCGGTCTTTTTTTCGAGAACACCCATAGCTTCAAGAACCTCGTCCCATAAACCATCTGGTAAATCTCCCTTTTTCACATACTCACGACAGGCTTCAGTGGTAATCGTAAAGCCTGGTGGCACCGGAAAACCAAGTCTCGTCATCTCCGCAAGACCAGCGCCCTTTCCACCAAGGAGGTCTTTCATCCCCGCATTTCCCTCTTCAAAATGATAAACATATTTCTTTACCGTCATCTTATTCCTCCCTGAAGGAAGATTTTAATATCTCGTCGGCAATTTCCTCGACTGCTTTCTGTGTAACATCAATTACTCGACATCCAATAGTTCTCATTACTTCTTCTGCATATTTCACTTCCCGGGTAATTGATTCAAGCGAAGTATATTGTGCCAAATCAGCACCTATTTTGTCACGCCTGTGAACTCTAAGTTTGTAAAGGCGTGTTGGAGTAATCGTCAAACCAATTACTTTCTCCTTATCCAGCTCAAAAATCTTCTGGGGTGGATCTATTCCGTAGACAACAGGAATATTTGCTGTTTTGTAACCGAGGTTTGCCAGATACATCGAAATCGGTGTCTTACCTGTTCTGGATACTCCAATGAGCACAAAATCTGCCTTTTCAATGTCTTCTATTTTTTTACCATCATCGTGTTTAACAGTAAATTCAAGAGCTTCAACTTTCTCAAATAATCTAACTTTTCTTCTGCCTTCTTTTGGCTTGGCTATGCCTTCAAGGATTGAATAGTCAATCATCTTAAGTACCGGATCAAAAATGTTTAACGCTACAATACCGTGTTCATCAGCAATAGCTTCTACTTCTTCTTTAAGTCCCTCATTCTGAAAATAATAAAAGATTAAAAAAGGAGGATTTTCTTTTTCAAAAACCTGCCTGAGTGAGATCCTATCGTGGATACCGAGCTTTAATATCCACTGGTGGCGCCCCTTTCTTGACTGTGCCACCCTGACTACTCGTTCAAGAGAATCTTCTTCAACATCTGCGATTATGTAAATAGTTGGAGTCTTTGTCTTCAACCTCAAACTTTCTCCCGATATCTATATTAAAGCAGAAAAATTTGCATACTTCTCATAAAGCGCCCGAAGAGAGTTTAGAAGTTTTAATCTATTTTCCCTAATCTTTTTATCTTCTGACATTACCAGCACCTTGTCAAAAAAGGTATCGATTGTTTCTCTCATGTCAGCTATTTTTGCCAGTGTTTTTTCAAGCTCTCTTTCGGAATATGATTTGTAAGTTCTATTGTAAACTTGATAAAGTTTTTCTTCATAAGCTTCCTCAAATAATGACGGGTCAACACTGGTTCCTAATTCAGGCTGAGAAAGATTTCTTACTCTCTGGAAAGGAATGAGTATATCATCTAATTTTTCATCCTTTGCCCATCTGGAAATAATTTCAAGCTTTTTTATTGAAGTCGAAGGAGCAACCATAGCCCGTGTCGAAATGCAATAAACATGTTCAGGTCGGTAATCTTTATCTATCAGCATTCTCTCCAGTCGCGCGCGGAAGAATTCAAACAAAGACTGGAATGTTTCTTTACTATCCCTTAATCCCTTTACATTTTCATATCCTTTTATAGCAAGTTTTAAAGCTTCCTCCAGATTGAAATCAATGTCACTTTCAAGAATGATTTGCACTGCTCCCTGCGATTGCCTTCGAAGTGAATAAGGGTCCTCAGAACCAGTTGGCTCAAGCCCACACAGGAAATAACCGGCGACAGTGTCTAACCTATCCGCTATAGAGAGTACGATTCCCACTTTGGTCTCAGGTAGAAGATCTCCTGGAAACCTGGGCAGATAGTGTTCATAAATAGCTTTCGCCACTTCTAGATCTTCTCCTCCTTTAAGTGCATATTCCCGTCCCATAATTCCCTGAAGCTCAGGAAATTCTGTTACCATACTGGTGAGCAGGTCCGCTTTGGAAAGATAAGCCGCTCTTTCAGCTTTTTCCTTAATTCTCTTACTATATCCAAAAAGCCCTGCTATTTGACCTGCAAGACTTTGCAGTCGCGACACTTTCTCAAGGAGCGTACCCAGCTTTCTCTGAAAAATGACTCCTTCAAGTGCCGGAACTCGCGACTCAAGGGGCTTTTTAAGGTCATCTTCATAAAAGAAAGTAGCATCTTCGAGTCTTGCTCTGATAACTCTTTCGTTACCTTCACGAATCACATCTTCAAACTCAGGATTCCCATTGTGTATTACCACAAAATAAGGCATTAAGCTACCGGAAACTTTTTTTCTAACAGGAAAATATCTCTGATGAGACTCCATTGCTGTGATAAGTACCTCTTCTGGTAATGATAGAAATCTTTCTTCAAATTTACCCAGTATAGCGTAAGGATATTCAACCAGATGAACTACTTCTTGAAGCACATTTTCATCCATCAGTGGCTCTGCTCCCTCAGGACAAACCTTTTTTGCTTCATTCAAAATTCTTTCCTTTCTTTTTTTATGATCTACGATCACTTTACCTTTTGTTTCTAAAATACTTTCATATGATGTGCCTTCAGGAATTTCAATCTCCTCTTGAACGAGAAAGCGATGCCCGCGACTTTTTCGCCCTGAAACCACACTTGCGATTTCAAAATCGAGTACACTGCTACCAAAAAGACAAACCAACCATCGAATCGGTCTAATAAACCTCACCGAGTAGTCTTTCCAGCGCATTGCTTTTTTAAAGTTAAGTGTAAGGATAATGTCAGGTACCGCTTTTTTAAGAAGCTTTTCGGTTTTTATACCTTCCTCTTTTTTAACAGCAAAAACGTAACGAGCACCATTAACTTCCCTCACTTGAAGCTCGTCAAGATTCACCCCCTGAGCCTTTGAAAAACCCTCTGCCGTTTTGGTGGGTTTTCCTTTATCATCGAAAGCTGCGTCGTAGGGAGGACCTTTAACTTCGATGACCCTATCCTCGGAACGTTCCGATACCTGCCCAATTATGGAAAGTCTTCGGGGACCTCCAAACACCCTTAAATTTTTAAAATAGATGGCATTCTCTTTTAAAGTTTTTTCAAATAGTTCTTTAAGCTGAGAAATACCTGCCTCAACTGCCCAGTGCGGCATCTCTTCAGTGCCAATCTCAAGCAAGAAAGTCTTCAAGCTTTCACCTCTAAAAGTGGATATCCCAGCGACTCTCTAAGTTCAAGCCACGCCTGAGCTATTTTTCGAGCAAGGTTTCGCACCCGTGCAATGTAAGATACCCTTTCACTAACACTGAGAGCAGCCCGGGCATCAAGAACGTTGAATAAATGAGAACATTTAAGTACATAATCGTAGGATGGATAAATAAGCCCGAGATCAATTAATCTTAATGCTTCCTTTTCACAATCGTCAAAGTGTTTAAGATGGAGATTTATATCAGCCTCTTCAAAATTGAATTTTGACCACTGAATTTCAGTTTGGTGGTGAACTTCACCATAGGTGATTCCGTCAACCCAGACAAGGTCGAAAACGTTTTCTTTTTTTTGAATATACATTGAGATTCTTTCAAGACCATAAGTGATTTCAGAAGATACGGGTTTTAAATCTATGCCACCCACCTGTTGAAAGTAAGTAAACTGGGTGATTTCCATCCCATCAAGCCAGACTTCCCAGCCAAGTCCCCATGCACCAAGAGTTGGCGATTCCCAGTCGTCTTCTACAAATCTGATATCATGTTCCTCAGGTTTTATCCCTAACGCTCTTAAAGAATTTAAGTAAACTTCCAGAACGTCGTCGGGCGAAGGCTTAAGGATCACCTGAAACTGGTAATGTTGAAAAAGACGGTTCGGATTTTCTCCATACCGACCATCAGTAGGACGTCTTGAAGGCTCAACGTAAGCAACTTTCCACGGCTCCGGTCCAAGCGAGCGCAAAAAGGTGTGGGGATTAAAGGTGCCAGCTCCTACTTCAATATCATATGGTTGACCGATAACGCAACCGAAATCAGCCCAATACTTTTGTAAAGAAAGGATTACTTCCTGAAAGTTCATAACACCTCTTTACTTTTTTACGCCATGCTGAAAGAAAATATCCAGCCAAAAGTGTAGCTAAAAGTATGGAAAGAGCAATAGCTAATTGAAGTCCCCATTTTTCGTAATCATAATAACCACAGACTAGTATTTTTCGCCCCGGCAACATAAAAGTGATAATAGTGATAATACTTACTACAGACATCGCTTTTTCTTTTACCCCGAGACAAAACAATCAGTTCACCTCATGAAAATTTGCGGATTGTGCAGCGATATTAACAAAATAGCCTTGCCGGTGTCAAATTGAAAAGAGACTCCAACTATACTTCTGAAATGCTAAAACAAATAAGGTAGGTCTTGAATTGGACTTTTTAAGAATGAATAAATAAAGGTAAAAAATGAAAAATTGATTTTGCTAACATGCACCTGAACTGCGGAATTCACAATTCAAGACCTGACCCCACAATTGGTGGGAGGTGATGTGGATGTCGAAATGATGGGAGTAAAGAGTTTCGATTAATTTCATTGCTGTGGCAACCTCCTTTTCGGTGACTTTAAATTTCGGTGATTTATTAACACCTGCGTCATAACTCTTTCCCTCAAAACAACCAGCAATATTCTTCAATAAGTGTAGAAATCTCACATCATGGAGTGTTTCCGCCACCTTAAAACCACCTTTCCCGCAATTTCCACATACAACTCCTCCTTTCTCAGGATCAAGACTGATACTACCCTGCTTAACACGCTGACCGCAAGTTATACAGTTTTCCAGATGAGGTCCTGTACCCAGTAGATAAAGCATTCCTAACTCAAAGGCAAGAGCATATACTAAAGCCTTTTTAGAGTCAGCTTTTTCTATAAATCTTAAGAAATTTAAAAGGTAAGTAAATATAGTTCTTGATTCTTGTCCTTCGGGAACCACTTTTGA
>CALIRS010000191.1 GCA_938042205.1 uncultured bacterium
AAAAATTTGTTTATTTATTCGTCCATTTTTTATAATGCTTGAAAAAAGTTTTGTCAGAGATAGAAATTTATAGGGATGGTGAAGATGGATAACCTTGAAAAAAAGACGAATCTTTTCTATAAAGATTACCTTCCCGAAGTCCTTGCCCAAATTGAAGAAATTAAAGAAACAGGGGTGGACACTTCAGAACTTGAAAGACTGACAACATCGCTTGAAGAGGCAATCAACAACAAAGATTACCTGACAGCTGATTATTTAATTGAAACTCTTCTCTCTGAGCTCGAATATGCTCGTGAAAAAGCAGGTCTTTCTGGAGGCTCAATCTTTTTTTAAACCTGTTTGGACTTCTAAAAGTTCTTCAGTCTAACACTGAAAAAGCCGATTACCTGATTTATGAGGTTACCCTGGAAGCAAATTAGAAGAGAAGAATATGAATTAATGTGTTTCGAACTGGCTCGAAAATTGGGCTTTGAACAAAGGGCTTTTGTTGAAAGTGGACCATCACTATCTACTAATAGAGATATCATCGGAAATAAGTTGAGTGACATTCTTCCAGGTATTAGTTACCAGGAAAAATGGCTAATTTCACTTATTGAGTATTTTGATAAACCACTCTCGGTTAGCGATATCGAATTGCTTAAAAATTGGGCAGACGAGCCAAAACATGAAATTGATTATGTCTTAATTATGACTCCCTCAAGTCTTTCAGAGAGAGCTCAAGAATTGATTTTAAGATTTAATCGTTTCCCGATTAAAAAATACAAAATCAAGCTAATGGAAAGAGCTGAAGTGGAACAGTTAGTCATTTCAGATGAAAGGATTCTTGATAGATATTTTCCAGATTTTAAACCACGACCGATTACAGATGAAGAGTCACGAGAACTTTATGAAATTGTAACCCGGCATCTTTTAAATTTTAGATCTGACCTTTCGGTTATTGATTTTTCACTGGCAGTTCTTTTTACATTTCCTGAAAAAGTGCAAAAAAAGATTGTTAGAAAAATCGCGCATCTCTGGTCTGCGGAAAGTTATGAACGTCTCAAAAAGTGGAACGCAGGTTGGGTGATGGTTAGATTAGCAAAATTAAAACCTTCTTTGGTACCAGTGGAAGTTGTAGAGAAGGTTGCCAGGGATAGGACCATTCATCAAAGTATCAGAGCACTTGCTTCACATATATACTGCTGGCTTGCAGAAACTAATTCACAAATGGTATCTGCTGATGTGCTTGGCGAGCTCGCTGACCCTGATGGTGACTACTTTGTGTATATGCCTGCCATGAAAGCATTAGCTAATATGATGGCACATGATCATAATACAATCAAGGTAATCCAATCACTCGTAAATCATCAGGATGTAAGGAGAAGAGACCTTGCTGCAAGAATACTTATTTCAATTGCAGAAGAAAATCCAGTTCTTATTTCTTCTTCAATGGTTTCATCTCTTGAATCTGATGAAGACGAAAGGATCAGGAAAAAAGGAAAATTGTTGAGAGAAAAGATTGAATCTTTCTGGGAGGCACCACTTAAAAAAGAATTCGAAACCGCCAAGCAAGAGTTTGGGGCCAAAAACTATTCTAAAGCACAGAGTATATTTGCGAAACTTGCCAGAAAAGGAAATATGGGTATATCAGAGGAAGCCCGATGGTGGAGCGGATACTGCTTATATATGATTAGAGACTACATATTTGCTTTTAGGGAGTTCGAGGGCTATGGAAGCCTGGATGGTGAATCATGCCAGGTAACTTCACAATGGTGGCTCTCACTCTGTCTCGAAAAAATGGGCAAAATCAGAGAAGCTATTACTAAATTAGAGTTACTTCTTGAGAAATGTAAAGACGAAAATGTATCAGTAAGAATAAGTCCTGAAAAAGAAATTTCGTCGGAAGAATTGAGTATACTCATTTCAAAGAGGCTAAATGAGCTAAAAGGCAAGCTTGTAAACAGGTGATAAAAAAACTTGATTTGTCTGTTTTCGTATATATAATAGCAATTTGCCGGCTAAGTCCGCCCCTCCTTAGCCGGCCCCCCTCTTCCCTTAAGAAAAAACCGCGCTAAAAGCGCGGTTTTCCTTTTAAACTGGAGAGAAAACATTATTTAAAACTGCTGGAATACGGTTCTTGGTGCTCCGCAAATCGGGCATTTCTCAGGGGCATTGCCGAGCATGGTATAACCACAGCTACCACAAACCCATATTTCATTCAATTGAATGTCAGTACCGGTTTCCGCGAACCCAAGCGCTTCCTGAAAATATTTCTCATGTGCTTTCTCAGATTCATTAGCGTACTTGAATGATATAGCTGCTTTTTCCTGATTTTCATCTATAGCTTCATTGATGAATTGTGGGTACATTGATGTGTGTTCGTAATTTTCACCAGAAATTGCTTTGCGCAAGTTCTGGGGAGTATTATTGATTTCGCCAAGTGCGTTTAGGTGGGCACGAGCATGAATGGTTTCTGATTGTGCAGCGGCTCTAAATAATCTGGAAATATTCTGGAATCCTTCCTGCTCAGCTTTCTTAGCATAAGCGTCATACCTTCTTGAAGCCTGTGATTCACCTGAAAAAGCATTTTTTAAGTTTTCGTTTGTTTTCATTTAAATTCCTCCTTCTTTTTTTTGTTTCTTACATGAGAGGCAAGTCCCTCTTACGTTCAGTTCAATGTTTGAGACTGAATACCTTTTCAGGATCTGTTGTATTAAGGACTCAGGAATATTTATGTCGAGATCATATACTCTTCGGCAGGAAATACAGAAAAGATGAGCATGAGGTTTGGTTTCTGGATCGAATCTTAACGATTCCTCATCTATGGTTAGAATCTGCAGTTCATCATTTTCAACCATCGAATGGAGGACATTATAAACAGTGGGTTTTGTAATATATGGCAATTGAGAAGATACCATATCAAAGATTTCCTTTGCTGAGGGATGAGACTTATTATTTTGAAGAGCTTTTTTTATGGCTTCTCTCTGGGCTGTATTTTTTACCATGTAAAACATTTTATTTATTTAAATTTAGGAAGTCAATATTGCTATTTAGTAAATATAAAGATATTTTTAATCTATGGGCTATGCAGTTGTTGCTACAGATGGATCAAGTTCTGCTGAGAACGCATATCGAAGAGCACTTGAACTGGAACTTTTTACGGGCAGGATTGTGGTAGTGGTTTCAGTTGTTCCTTCTATAAAAGTAGGCTTTATTTCGGATGTTTATAGTTTTGAAAGGCAAGCTGAGCATGAAGCAATGAAAGAGTATCAAAAACATGCAAAAAATGCTGCCTCTGCGATTAGAAAGCATGGCGTCGAAGTTAGGCTTGAAATAAGACATGGTGACCCTGCTGAAGAGATTGTGGCAACAGTGGAGAAATACGATGCTGAATTTTTAGTGATGGGTACCCGAATGGCGAAGGGGCTAGGAGGGGTTATTCAAGGTTCTGTCGCACGAAAGGTACTTGGGAAAATTAAAAGACCGGTCTTTATTTTCCCAGAGCAGACAAAGGTTTAAATCTTGGTGTTGACTTTGGCCATTTCTACAACCGGGACAACAGGTTTTTCTTTCAACAGTTTATTTATAAGGGTTTGCGGGGCGGATCTATATAGAAGTCTTATCTGGATATTAACAGGAAAGGTTGCACCAGATATCGGAAATTCAAAAACTTCTGTGATGAAGCCTTCAGGTGGTATCCTGTTATCATAAAGAATTTTTTCAGCTTCCCAGACTTTCATTGTTGGCTTACCCGACTTATCGCCTAACACAGTATTGTAAATTTTTGTGTCTTTATTCAGATCACCATCTTTATTGAGAATTCCATATGAATAGATAGTTTTTCCGGTTGAGTCTCTAGCAATCAATTCTATCCACATCTGGCGTGCTTCTGTCAGCCCTGTTGGTATTTTGTGGCCCGCACCGATATTGGTGATTTTAATCTTTATTGCAGCTTTGTTTCGAAACTTTGTTGTTTGAACAATATCTATTCTGGCGGCACTTTTAAGTCTTTCCTCGGCAAGTTTGGCAGTATCTTCATTGCCAAGATATCTTGACATGAAAACGTTTGCTCCTGCTGTGTGGTGTGTCCACCAGTGTTCCCTTTCTGGACCCCCAAGAGCGACAACGCCTGGGTAAGGTTTAGTAACTTGAGGTCCAGGTGTCATATGACAATCCTGGCATACAATACCTTTTTTAGAGTAAGGTCCCTCTTTCCACTCGGTATAGGTTTGCTCTATTGGAAGTCCATTGAAAGGATGAATTACATCATGACACATTCCGCAAAACTCTGCTTTAGTGTGTAATTCGGAGTATTCCGTTTCATGGTAAGGAGAAAATGAGTCTTTATAAGGGCCCCTTTTAGTTGTTCCTGTTTCCACGAAATAACTGGCATTTCCAATTCCTGTTGATTTTTTTACAGTATGACAAAAATCACAAAAAACACCGGCTTTGGCGGTTGGAGATGCCTTATTGCCGTCGGCTGGAATTTTTCCGGTAAGTACTCCACCAGGCGAATGACAGGAATGGCAAAAATTTCTTACTTTTTCACCAGCTTCTCTGCCGGCAAGTTCTGCTTCTGCCCAGTAGAAAGGATCGACAAAAGCATAAGAATGCATAGTGCTTCTCCATTGTTTAAATATAGTATCGTGACAGGAAGCACATATGTCTGGTTGTTCAAATGATATTAACTTTACTTTCTTTTTCTTCTCAAATCTTTCCACAGGACTTGAGGTGCAAGAAGGTAAAAGGGCAGAAATAGAGAGAATTATTAAAAAAATTAAAATACTTAAATTAATTCCTGGTAGATATTTTTTTAAAGTTTTCACCTCTAAAAAGTTTTCCTTTGTTTTGAAATATCTGAATTAAATATTAATATTAAATTGTCTATTGATTAACACATGGAGAAAAAATTGCCGATTGAAAATTATAAGAAAAAAAGGAATTTTTCTCAAACCCCAGAGCCGGAGGGAGAGGTTGAAAGAAAATACAAAGAAAGAAAGCCCCTGTCCTTTGTGATTCATGAACACCATGCTTCACACCTTCACTGGGATTTTCGGTTAGAGATGGAAGGAGTTCTTAAATCATGGGCGCTCCCAAAAGGAGTTCCTCAAAGTTTGAAAGAAAAAAGATTAGCAGTTCAAACCGAAGATCATCCTCTCGAATATTTAACTTTTGAAGGTAAGATCCCGGAAGGAGAATATGGGGCAGGTCAGGTTATTATTTTTGATATTGGAACTTACGATTTAATTGAAAGAAAGCAAGAAAAGATTGAATTTATCCTGGATGGAAAGAAAGTAAAGGGTAAATATGCCCTTATAAAGTTTAAAGGGCAGGGAAAGAACTGGCTACTTATTAAGTTATCATAAGAACATTCTTTAATGACAATGACAATTTGCTTGCTTTTTTAGCTTTTTCATAGTAATAACTATCCAGATGTCAAGTGAAAGGAGAAATGATTTGGGTGTTCTTTTCTGGATAGTTTTAGCGACTCTTGTAAATGGTTTTACCGCTTTTACTGGTGCAGTTACGTTGTGGATGAATGAGAAGACATTCAGGAAAGCAATTTTCTTTTTGGTTGCTTTTTCCGCAGGCTCTTTATTCTCTGGAGCACTTTTTCATCTGGCAGCAGAATCACTTGAAACACTTAATGAGCAAATAGTGTTTCTCTTGATGATTTCAGGTTTTTCATTATTTTTTATTGTAGAAAGATTCTTATGGTGGCATCACTGTCACGAAGGAGAGTGTGACGTTCATCCGGTATCCTATCTCGTATTAATTGGTGATAGTATACATAATTTTATAGATGGAGCAGTGATCGCAGCCAGTTTTTTTGTCGGGATTCATTTTGGGATTTTAACTACTGTTCTGGTGTTGATTCATGAACTGCCTCAGGAACTTGGTGATTTCGCTATCCTTATTCATGGTGGTTTTTCAAAGTCAAAAGCACTTTTTTTTAATTTTCTATCTCAGTTAACCTGTGTTTTGGGAGGGATATTGACTTATTACATTGGAGCAATCAGTGGACATACGATGTTTCTTCTGCCCTTTGCAGCGGGTGGCTTTCTTTATATTTCAGCATCAGATCTTGTTCCAGAGCTTCATCGTGAACCGAATAGAGCAAGATCACTTGGTTCTTTTGTATTTTTCTTAGCAGGTGTTCTTACAATGATTTGTTTAAAACTATTTTCTGAATAACTATCTTCCTCGGTATTCAATCTTCAGTCTAAATTATCTTCATGGTGGAAATGCCAAACGAGCCAAATTAAAATTAATCTATGAAAGTGAAGGGCCCGTAGCTCAATGGTAGAGCAGCGGACTCATAATCCGTAGGTTCGAGGTTCGAATCCTCGCGGGCCCACCACCTTGATGACGCGGCAAGGTAATAACGTGT
>CALIRS010000192.1 GCA_938042205.1 uncultured bacterium
AAAAATAATTGAGGGATTCGTTGACTGTGCAGACAGGTACAGGACTCGACTTACAGGCGGAGATACGGTCAGGAGCAGCAAAATTGTCATTAGTGTAACAGCAATCGGATTCGTCGAAAAAGAAAAATCTCTTAAACGTTCTTTAGCAGAACCGGGTATGAAAATATTTGTTTCAGGAAGTCTTGGTGCTTCTGCTGCAGGATTGCTTCTACTTCAAGAAAAAAACCTTCGAAAGAGGTTACCCGGAAAGATTTGCGATTACTTAATTTCAAAACATAATAGACCTGAAGCTCAAGTTGAGCTTGGAAGAAAATTAGTAGCTTCAGGTATCAGAGTTTGTGAGGATGTAAGTGATGGGTTAGCTAAGGAAGTGTTAAATATCTGCGAAGCGAGCAGGACGGGCGCCCGGATATATGAAGAAAAAATTCCGATTGACAGAAATGCAATAAAACTGGCAACTGTGAAAGGGATAAACTCCACTCAATTGGCACTTTCAGGAGGAGAAGATTTTCAGCTGGTTTTTGCAGCAACCGACAGGGAAATTTCGAGACTGAAAGAATTATTAAAAAATAGTAATAACATTTCTGAAGTTGGTGAAGTACTTGAGCCCAACTCCGGGGTAAATATTGTCAGAAAAAAAGGTATCGAAGAACCATTGCGTGGGGGATACGACCACTTTAAAAAAGAACCGGAAGACAACTTTTAATCAAGACACAAATAGTGTTCTATATTTAAAAATCTATACCTGATCCGTGAAATTTTCATATGTTAAAATACGAACTTGTTTTGAAGAAGTGATATGGAGGAAGCAATGTTCGAACATCAAATAGAAAAAATAAGGTCGAAAAATGTAGTTTTTGCAATTATGGGAATGGGTTATGTGGGTCTTCCTCTGGCGGTGGCAGCAGCAGAGGCGGGCATAAGAGTAATTGGATATGATGTATCTCAGGAAAAGGTTAATCATCTCTTAAATCTAAATAGCTATATTGAAGATATCCCCAAAAAAAGACTAAAAACATTAATAGCTTCGGGTTCACTATTTCCCACCACTGACGATAGCTATCTGGAGGAAGCAGATGTTATTTCGATTTGTGTGCCTACACCACTTGGGAAAATGCACGAACCAGATATTTCCTGTATTAAATCTGCGGTGGAAACAATTAAGAAACATCTTCATAAAGGACAACTTATTATTTTGGAAAGCACTACCTATCCTGGCACCACCAGGGAAGTGGTTATGAAAGCTGTTGAAGAAAAGGAATTTCAAACCGGAAAAGATGTTTTTGTAGCTTTTTCCCCCGAAAGGGTCGATCCTGGGAATAAACAATTTACCATTGAAAATACGGTGAAAATTGTGGGAGGAGCGACACCAGATTGCACTGCCCTGGCGGCTACTTTTTACAGGCTCTTTATTAAAGATGTTTACGAAGTATCAAGTCCTGAAGTAGCTGAAATGTCTAAACTTTTGGAAAATATTTTTCGGGCGGTAAATATCGCTCTTGTTAACGAGCTTATGCTTCTCTGCGATAGAATGGGGATAAGTGTCTGGGAAGTGATTGAAGCAGCAGCTACCAAGCCATTCGGTTTTATGAAGTTTCTTCCTGGACCAGGTCTTGGAGGTCATTGTATTCCAGTTGATCCTTTTTACTTGTCATGGAAGGCACGACAGTATGATTTCTGGACTGAATTTATAGAGCTTTCTGGAAGAGTAAGTGAAAATATTCCCTATTTTGTAGTAGAAAAGGCATATAAAACTTTGAATGAACATGGAAAATGCCTCAAAAATGCCACAATACTTATTCTTGGACTTTCTTATAAAAAAGACGTTGGTGATACAAGACATTCACCAGCTCTTAAAATTATATCGATTCTTAAACAAGAAGGTGCGAATATCAAAGTGAACGATCCTTATGTTGAAGGACGGGAACCAGAGCTTGAAGGAATAGAAAAAGTTGAACTTACAGAGGAAATAGTCAGAGAAGCGGACCTGGTTTTACTGATTACTGACCACGGAGCTTATGATTATCAATGGATCGCAGAAAATGCTAAACTTATTATTGATACTCGTAATGCTTTTAAAAATATTGCTGAAAGTTTAAAGGGAAAGATAAAGCTAATTTAAACTATATTGTTCAGGAGAAAACATGAAAAAGAAAAGATCAGTATTTTTTATTGTCTTGATTTTCATTACAAGTTTATCAGCAATCATTTTTGCCCAAGGATGTGAGCAAAGGAAAGCAAGAAAGTTGTCTCAAGAATCTCAAACTTTTACTAAAGCTGCTAAGACATCTCAAAAAGAGACTACTCCTATTGGAAAGAAAGACGAAGATGAAAAAGAGCTTAAAACAGTAATTGTTTATTTTCCAGATGCTATGGCTCAAGAACTGCTTCCTGAAAAAAGACAAATTTCTTCAACTGATAATCTTGCTGAGGCAGCACTAAGAGAACTTTTTAGTGGTCCCAAAGGTAAAGACAAGCTTCCGGTCATTCCTTCAGGTTTAAAAGTTCCTGAGATTACCATTAAAAATGAGACTGCTGAGCTTAATTTTTCTCAAGAACTATTCAACTTATATCCTCGAGGAAGCACCGGTGAAAACATGTTTATATATGCAATAACCAATACGCTAACTGATAGTGCCGGTGTTAGAAAAGTAAAATTTTTAATTGATGGCAAACCAGCTGACATTACAGGAAGCAATTATGATTTAAAAACACAGGTCTTTGAGAGGAACGCTGAGATAATAGGGAAGTAGATTTCCTTTAGAACAATCGTTGATTTCGCAATTATATCGGTTATAATCAGTCAAATTATTCATCTGGGGTGTATAAGTTGAGACGCACAGGTAAGTCTGGTTTTAAGATCAGACCTGAGGTATCGTCACTTAAAGCATATGTTCCTGGAAAGCCCATTGATGAAGTACGTCGTGAGTTAGGAATAGAAAAAGTTTTTAAACTGGCTTCAAACGAGCTTCCCTATGGTCCTGTAGAGAAAGTCAGGGAGGCTATTTACAAGGCAGCTTCAGAAATCCATCGTTACCCAGACAGTAATAATTATTATCTCTTGAAAGAGATTTCCAGAAAATTTTCCATTCCTGAAGAAAAAATTGTTTTTGGGAATGGATCCAGTGAGCTGATAAAACTAATTGCAGATTGTGTAGTTACAGAAGGAGACTCTGTAGTTTACGCAGACCCTTCATTTGTGATGTACCCGATTGTTTCTCAGGCTCGGGGAGCACGAGTACGTGAGATATCACTTAAAGGAAAAAATCTCTCCCATGATCTTGATGAGATGTTAAATGTCGTTGATGGCTCAACCTCGATGGTGATCATTTGTAATCCAAATAACCCTACAGGCACTATTACTCCATCAGAAGAAATAGAAATGTTTCTTGAAAAAGTTCCCGATGGGGTGCTGGTTGTAATTGACGAGGCTTATGCTGAATTTGTGTCAGAAAAAGATTTCAAAAGTGGAATCGATTTTTTCCATGAAGGCTGGAAAAACCTGTGCGTCTTAAGGTCGTTTTCAAAAGCATACGGGCTTGCTGGTTTACGCGTGGGCTATGGATTTGTTCCTGAAGAGTTAGCTGATGCGGTGAACAGGGTGAGAGAGCCTTTCAATATAAATCTCATAGCACAGGAAGCGGCACTGGCAGCTCTGGATAGCGAAAATGAATATATTGAAATCCGTAATCAGGTGATGGAAGAGCGGGAGAGAGTCACAAGAATTCTTGCTGAAAATGGCTATTTTGTGCCCGAATCACACGCTAATTTTATTTTCTTTGACACTCATGTAAATTCTGACGCTCTATTTAAAGAATTATTAAAAGAAGGTGTAATAGTAAGAACCGGTTCTATCTTTGGAGAAAAGTATAAAAATTATATCAGGGTTACCATCGGTAATCCTTATG
>CALIRS010000193.1 GCA_938042205.1 uncultured bacterium
TTTCTTCTTTCCTAAAAACTCACTAAACTTTCTGCTTCAAGAAGCGTATTTAAAATTTCGAACGCGTTGGAAATTCTTCCAGCCTTAAGCTCATCGGTTAGCCCATAGAAGTTCAAGCAGGTACCACAGGCAAGAATCTCCACGCCCCTTGATTCAAGCTTTCTCAACGCCTCAATCACCTTTGACCCAGAGCAGGCAAGCTTAACGCCAGCATTGATTAAGACGAGCTTTTCTGGAACTAAATCATTATCGGCAAGGGTATTCATCAAACTTTCCGCAAGAATTTCACCAAGTTCTTCAGAACCTCTGCCGAATTTATCAGAGGTTATAAAAAGCACCTTGCCAGTCTTGATTTCACCCGTCTCTGCCTCACATTGAACTTCAGCTTTCGCAGTGACAACGTCCTTTGTGGAAGTGGCTGTGTCTTCAGAAAAAACCACCCTGTAATCCGAACCATCCTTTTCAACAGTTACCTGAAAGCCCTGTTTTTCACCAAAACGTTGAACATTTTTAGCAGAGCCTTCATTGTCCACTATCACCACCAGCCCAGTTGCACCACTATCAACTGCCTTTTTAGCCATTAGTACTGGTTGAGGACAGGGTCTTCCCCTGGCATCAATTTCTTTCATCTTCCCTCCTCTAAGCCTTCTGACTAGCTTTGAATTGATAAAAATTCATGATTCAAGACCTGACCCTAAACTGCTGCTGCTTACACTTCCAACTAAAATGGCAAAGATTAGACCAAATATTACCGCAATCTGTCCATAGTTGGAAACAGCTGGAATGACTTTTGGGTTAGCCGCAAAAAGCCAGGTGTGCGAAATGCCGGCTCCAATAATCATCCCAAGAACGAAGAGAGCTGAATCACCATTACCTTGAGCCGCCAAAATCAATTGCCTGAGAGGACAGCCACCAAGCAGCACACCATTTAATCCAACAAGAGCAAGACCTAAAAAATTCGAGAGATGCATTGTATGAGCAATTGGTTGCTTTTCAAAACCAAAATTAAAGCTTCCAACAATCAAGGATCCAGCAAAAACGGCTATTAGGAATGCAACCCAGCCTATAAACAGATACGCTTCTCTGAAGAGAATCATATCCCGAAAACCACCAACAGTACAAAAACGCGACCGTTGTGCTATAAATCCAACAATAAGGCCTGCAATCAAAGCAATAACAATCGGTGCCGTCGCCGCACCGGGTGGAATTGGTGTTACCCCGGGTTCCGCCTTCGTAAAGAAAACAGGTCCCCCGGCCTCTGCGTTCACAACTGGCTTAAAAATCAGAAGCAGAAGAAGAATGACCATTATTCCGGGCAAGATGAGAGCTTCAATACTGCGGCCCGGTTTTGTCGGACCTAAGTCGAAGTCTCTCTTTAAAAAGAGTGTTCCTACCCAGATACCTGCAAGAAAACCGAGAAGCCCTACAAATGCATTTAAATCGCCGGCACCAAGTCGAATAGTCATCCTTAAGGGGCATCCGAGAAAAACCAGCGCACCAATCATTGAAAAAACACCCATAATAAAGCGAATAGCAGGAGCCGAACCTGAAGCTGGTTTAAATTCACCAAAAGCAACTGCGGATACTAATGCCCCGAGCACAATACCAATAATTTCAGGTCTTATATATTGCACCGCCTTTGCCAGATGAAGCCCAATAGCACCGGCGATATCCCTCTCAAAGCATGCAATACAGAATCCCATATTTGGCGGATTGCCTGCTTTCATTAAATAAATTGCCAAGCCACCGATAATTAACCCCACCAGCGCAATAAATCCGTACTCTTTTTTCATATCATCCCCTCCAGAAGTCAATTTACGAAAGCTACTAAAAATTTCTCAAAAGAAGTTCTTTTGTAGAGATTTTTAACCCGAATTCACCTCCTTCCCCTCTGACATTTAAGAAACTCCTTCACAATAAAATAGGTGTCGAAAAAAGATTCTCGATCTCTATGCTCAATTACCCACCAGGTTGCTTTTGTCAAACATAAGCTTTCCAGCGCATCCCAGAGAAGGTAATGGTCTTTTGCCGGGACGTGACCGTTATGCTCGTGGTCATATATGTGGGCGCCAATTGTAAAGCCTCCAAGGGCTTCAACCACCTCTCTTCTTCGCCAGAGATTCAAACGGCAACATTCGGACGAATTGAAATGCCCGATATCGAGCACGATAGGAATTTTAGATTTCTCAGCCACCTCGACAAGCTTTTCCGGCTGCGAAGTCCACCCGGATGCCATATTTTCAAGACAAATCACAACTCCGTTTTGTGTAGCCTTCTTACAAAATGTTTCCAAGTCCTCAATGGCTTCATTTAGAAAATCCTCTGTACCGCAAATTCCTGAATGAATAGTTAAAAAACAGGGAGCGTATTTCTCAGCCAAAAAACTTACTACTTTCTCAATTTTCTTGATTGCGTTGATCCTCTGGTCTCTGGACACCGCGAAGTCGTAATGTGGCAAAGGTTTAAGATGAAACCTGATTTCATAATTTTCGAAATCTTTGCTTAAGCCTTTCAACTTTTTGAGAACTTTTTCGACTTGATTTATATTTGCTGAAGTTAAGGTAACTTCGGCTGCCAGTGCTCCAGTTTCTTCCGCAACCTTAAGGGCAAAATCAGGAATCATGTAATCAATAACCGGAAAAGCAATAGTTGGCAGGTGGTT
Organism: uncultured bacterium; assembly: GCA_938042205.1. Taxonomy (GTDB): domain Bacteria; phylum Actinomycetota; class Aquicultoria; order SKW223; family SKW223; genus CALIRS01. Next base: position 2,663 of record CALIRS010000193.1, read on the forward strand.
TAGTCCCTGAATTTTTAGCCTCCTGCTCTTTAAAATATTTGCAATTCTTTATTGTTAAGGATATAAAAATAATGCTATTAAATCTAATTAATTTTATTTATCAGTTGAGAATAAGGCATTCAGAAATCTTTTATAACTGCTCTTTGAAAAAGAAATTTAAGGAACTATTTTTACGAAGCCCGGTTGATAATCATAAAATTGACCAATGCGGGCTACTGGTTCACCAAGAGTTTTTAACTCATTTTCAAGAAGAGCAGCCATTTCTTCCTTAACCGCAATCAGAAGGCCACCGCTCGTCTGAGGGTCAAAAAGGAGGTCAAGCACAGTAAGGTCAACGTCACCATCAACCATAAAACTACTTTCTACGTATTTCTTGTTAGCTTGAAGACCTGCAGGCATTACTCCATATGAGGCAAATTCAAGAGCACTTTCGTATACTGGAACACTTGAAGCTTTTATTTCGACAGAAAGCCCCGCTCCTTTTGCCATCTCATAAACATGCCCGATAAGACCAAAGCCCGTGACATCAGTTAAAGCTGTCGCCTGAGCTCTGACAGCGGCATCTTTAGCATTCTTGTTAAGTTTGATTACTTGTGCCAAAAGATCAAACGCATCAGATTCATCAATCATCTTAGCTTTAATTGCGGTAGCTACTATTCCGGTTCCCAGTGGTTTTGTGAGATAAAGATAATCTCCTGCAAGAGCTGTAGAGTTTCGGATAATTCTGTCAGCAGATGTAAATCCGGTTACACAAAAACCATACTTGGGTTCAGGATCATCTACGCTGTGACCACCGAGTACAGTTACTCCTGCTTCTTTCATTTTTTCATTTCCTCCGCGGAC
>CALIRS010000194.1 GCA_938042205.1 uncultured bacterium
GATTACTACAGAGCCTAAAAATAAAGTGTTACTCCGAGGAAAAGATAGTAGAAGCATCGGAAATATTAAAATAAGCATTGTTGAGAGGGGGAGTCGCAAAGATGTCTAATAGTATTAATGCATTGGGCAATGCTCTTCAAATATTAATTGAGAAGGGTAGTCTTTCAAGAGATGAGTTTCCAACCATTCATGAAAGTATCATAAATGACGGTGGAGTTCTAAATGATTTGGAAAGTTTATGCCAGAACATAGGTTTATATTTAAATGAAAAGTTAGGTACTTTTTATGTATCACCAATACCTGGTGTGAAAACTTTTGGATTCTCAAATGAAGAGATGAGACGTGAGTTTGGTTATTCCTTTAATAACGAAGATTTGTACACGGCCTTGTTTATAATAGCGAATGTTATTACAGAGTTTTTCCCGGAGGCGGGTACAACTCCCTCAAGACAATTTCTTAAGAGTAACGAATTGATGGAGATCATAGATAAAAAAATCGACATACTTAGGGAGCAGGTTAATCTTGATGAGATATCGTATGAGAAATCCTATAATTTCGAAATTGTTGTAAAAAAATGGACAGAACTTCCTAGAGTGAAGCTCGATAAAGGTGAAAGTGATACTAAAAAGGAATTCGGTAAAGCTTCTAAAATACAGCTACTTAACACGACGTTAAGATTTTTAGAAAATCAGGAACTAATAAAACTTGTAGACTTTAATGGCGATAAAAGCATTTACATAACAGAGCGTTTTAAAGCTACAGTATTGAATGCCTACAATGCTGATGAGATTCAGTGTGAGATTTATAATTATTTGGATAATATCACGATTGATTAAAGGAATCCATCAAGAGATTAAGGCAAGAAGGAAGGGATAATTATGGCCAAATTAGAGGGGTTCAGACTAGTAAATGTACATGCTAATCATAATTCAATTATTTATCCAAATGAGTATTTTCAAATTGAGGGTAAAAATGCCTTGCTTGACATGAAAAATGGGGGAGGGAAAACACTTGCTGCCCAGATGCTTTTTCAAACGGTTTTGCCCAATTCCTACTTTTCGGATAAAAACCCTGTAGTTAATTTATTTGCGGGAGTAACAAGCGGATCAACAGTACACACGGTGTCTCATTTTAGCACTGAAGGACAACAGTTCAGTAATTTATACTTAGGCTTTGCTGCGATGGCTGAACCAAAGAATAGTGAAGATTTGCCTGATGTAGTTGATAGAACTGATTTGGGCTTAAAATATATGACGTATATTATAGCAGGCAACAACTTGTCTGTAGATTCTTTATCTATAGAGACGTTGCCTTTATGTAAAAACGAGGGGGATACAATAACCCCTTCAAATTATAAAGAACTAAAAGACTTTTTACAAACTAAGATTAGAAGTGATAAACATGGTCGCTATTTTGTCATACAAATCTTTGAAAACGAGAAAACCAAATATTATCAAGAGCTAAAAAAATTCGGGATCAATTCTGAAGTTTTTGAATTTCTAAGAGAAATAAACAAAGATGAAAACTTCATAAAACAGTTTTTTGAAGAGAAATGCAAGCGCCCACGAGATCTACTTATGAATTTCATTATACCCAATACTGAAAAAGCCCTTGATGCAAGAGCTTTCATTATGCAGTTAGATAAAGTGGATAGATCTGCACAACTTGCTGAGTCTTTATTCGAGAAATCTCAAAGTTTGAATGAATTAAACAAGTTCCAAGCAGATAAAGCAGAGTATGAAAGATTAAGAGCAGAAATAGGGGCTTTTATAGATTTTGTGAATAGTAAGTCCAGTAGCTTAGCAAATTATGACATGCATCTACAGGAGTATCCAAAACAAGTTGCAGCTTATCTTTTGGAAATTAGACAGGTAGAAGAGCGATTAAGAAATTTCCAAGCACAGAGTGTTGACTTGGCGGGACAAAAGGAAGCTTTTTTAAATGAATTGGAAAATGTTGAAATTCGAGAACTACAGATAAAGCTAGATGAATTAATGAGGATTCATTCCCAAAAAGAAGACAAGCTGAATCAAATTAATAGTGAAATTGAAGAACTGGCCTCACAAAGAACTAAAATGGAAGCAATAAATCTTTCGATTGATTATAAGCAGTATGAGGCTGATAAAAATGGAATTGATGAGCTGCTAGATAAACTAACAAGTGCTAATTATGACGAGAAAAGGATTACTTCAGAACTAGCCAATACTATTTGTCTGCTTTCTAATAGGGTTATAGGAAACCTTGAAGAGGAGCTTCATAGTAATGAAACCAGTTTGAAACAAGAAAATGAAAAAAAGGGCAAGTTGCAGAAACTCGAGGGGCAGCTTGAATTAAAGTTACAGCAAAATAGCAGCACTAATAAAAGTTATGAAGAGCAGAAGTATAAATTAGAGAGTGAAATAGCAGAAATACAAAAGGAACTCAGCAGCTTTCCTAACTTTAGTGGATCTATTTTCGAAGAAGAAGAATTGAAAGAACTTGAATTAGTTCAGGGGCGTATTGAGAAGGATTTGAAGGAAACCAAGGATGCCCTTGAAAAAAATAAAGAAGAAAATAATTATGCTATAAAAGAAAAAGAGAAAAAGGAAACTCTCTTTGAAGAACGCCTTAGTCAGTTGAAAGAAAAGGAAAAGTGGCTTCAAGAATATAAAAGTTCTCTCGAAGATATCAAGAAGAAGACTAGCGTTGAAGAAGATGACATTGAAAATGCCTGTGACCGGATGAGGACTCAGGTTGAAACCCATGCAAAAAAATATGTCGATTTAGAAAATAGGATAGAAGCATTAAAAGAAGAAATCGCAATACTCGAAGATTACGGATTTCTTAGAGCTAGATCCAAATACGATGCACTAAATCTTCTTAAGGGTGACTGGAAATACGCTGAGTTTGGTTCTGAGGTCTTAAAGACGCTTAGTAAGGAAAAGGTGGAGATTATTCTGGATAGGTTCCCAGGATTCTCTGAAGTATTAGTAGTCTCTGATGAGGATTACACACGTGTTGCTGAAGGCAAAAAATCCACTAATGTGACAATAGCCAGAGAAAATTTTGTATTAATGCCCTGGTCAACAATAAATAAAATAAGCAAAAAGATTCAATTCGAACAATTGTATTTACTCACTAGAGACGGTGACTACTATAAGAGTTTGTTAAATCCCAATGAGGCTATAGCTATTAGAACAAAAGAGATTGAAAAACTGATAAAAACCTGTGAAATGATGGAGTCCGAG
>CALIRS010000195.1 GCA_938042205.1 uncultured bacterium
TTGCCTTTTTTCTTGAAGTTTTTTTTATTTTTTCTATTGCTCTGCTTACTTCAAACGGCGGATTATCATATTTAAACGCAGACTGAATGGTAAAAGTATGACAACCGCGATATTCATTTAGAACTTTGTCAACCGTTTTAGGAGTTAGATGACCTCTGAACGGAACAGAACCTACTCCTAAAATCGGATAAAGTCCAACTCCAGTTTCCTTTTCCACCTGTTCCAGCTTAAAAAGTGCCAGCTTTACCAGTAATGTTGCTGCAACTATGCCATAATTAAGAGCAGGGTCTGATCTTGCCAGAAAAACGCGCAAGTACTCAGGACGGTTTCTGTTTATAAATTCTTTAATAAGTCTATCGATGGTCACTAAATGACTGGCATCTTCTACCAGAGGTATAATCTCTATTTCTTTAGGCCAGATTTCCCCTATCCATTCACCAACAGTTGTTTCGTACCTGCCAATTTTCATATTCTCTTTGCCAGCAACAAAATGAGAATAGTATTCAGAAATCATCTCAAGTTGTGTTGCCGAGGTCGTCATCGGGAGTATAACTTCAAAAATCGGAGCCCATTTCTTTTCGAGAAAGTTTTTCTTTTTAGTTTCTTCTGCCAGTTCTTTTCCTGGTTTTACCTCTTCATAAAATAATCTGGCTGTGTCATAACTTCTGGGAATACTTTCCAGAGTTTCCAGTAAAAACTTAGCTTCGGCTTTTTCAATGTCCGGATTGGGAACACGAAGTGTTAAAAAAACATCTTTTCCAAGAACCTTTTCCTTAAAGAACTCAGGGTACCTGGTAAGAAGTTTATTAACGACGTAGGCGTCAACTTCTTTTCCCTCGCAATCCCACATCTGCTCCTCCACCCCAAGGTGGGAAAATACGTAATAAGCTTCTTCTACCTCATCGTCTCCTGAAAGCTGCGCTGCCTCCGCAAAAAAGGGCAAAGTAGCGTTGTCAGGATGCTGGGTTGACATGGTTCTGGGTATTTTTCTGTGTTTCAATACTCTATTCTCCTTTCAATACAGTCAAACTTTCTTTTTGAAACCCATGAGGAACTTGAAAGGCATTATCCTCTATCTTTCTCAGCTTAAAAGATTGATATTCAATTTTCTCAACCACTGGTCTAGCGCTCACTCTTGCAGGAGCACCTGCAACCGAAAATTCAACATGAGTTAGAAAGCGGTTTGAATCATCAAACTTTACCAGAGCTTCCAGCCGAAGCAATCTCCCCTGCCACAGCTTTGAATCAATCTTGATCCATTTGTAGTTTTTCAACTCGCTAAAGACAGCGAAAGGCACTACCTTCATCCCTTGCCATGAAAGGTACTTTTCAATAAATTCTTCTTCAAGCGTTCCCTCATAAACTTTTTTCTTATTTGAATCTATTATTGCTATCTTGTTCTTTCTGTCGTCTCCAATGACAATAGTTGTTTCCCCCGGGAAATCAAGTCTGAACTTACCATCTTTTTGAGAGTAAGTACCATAGAAATTATTATCAACATATATCTTTGTCTTAAAGTCTGTATTTTTTAGCTGCTCTATCTTTTTTTCAAACTCTTTCTGAGACGGAGAAACCACTGAGGCTCGTGTATTCCAGAAATACATTAAAAATATCAAGCCAAGGACTAAAAAAATTGCTCTTAATGTCTTCCATAAAGTCATTGAATAGGCCTCACATGGAGATAAAAAATATATTGTTATTCAGGTCAATTCCTGTTACTAATTATACAGGGGATGGAGATGAAAAGACTTCTAAAACTAAAAATCCTTATTTTATTACTCTTTCTTTTTACAGTTATTGCCGCAACTTCTCTCAGTGTTTCAAACGAGAACAAAGTGCTGGTAGCTCGTATTGAAGGTGTAATAGACCCCACCTCTGCCAGTTATTTTGAAAAAGCGCTTAAGAAGGCGGAATCTGAAAATGCAATTCTCATATTGGAACTTGATACACCAGGTGGTCTTGATGAATCAATGCGACAGATAATTAAAGCAATCCTTTCTGCTAAGGTCCCGATAGTTGTATTTGTTTTTCCTTCAGGAGCCCGTGCTGCTTCTGCGGGATGCTTTATAACCATAGCATCTCACGTGGCAGCGATGGCGCCAGGAACGAATATTGGAGCCGCCCATCCAGTTGGGATGGGCGGCTCGGAACCTCCCGACAAAACTCTCCAGGAAAAAATTACTAACGATGCAGTTTCTTACATCCGCGGGCTTGCAGATAAGAGGGGCAGGAATACGGATTGGGCAGAGAAAGCAGTCAGAGAAAGCGCATCCATTACTTCTAAAGAAGCTTTGAGGAAGAATGTAATTGATATTGTTGCTCGTGATCTTGATGATCTTTTATCACAACTAAACGGATTTTCAATTAAATTAGACGGGGAAGTTTATACCATTAAGACCACCGACTCGATAGTCAACCATTTTCCGATGAACTGGATAGAAAGACTTCTCCACGCCCTATCTAATCCAAACCTTGCTTATATTCTCCTTGTCAGTGGTTTTTACGGATTAATATATGAATTTGCAAATCCTGGTATTGGTTTTTCAGGAATCGGTGGAGCGATTTGCTTAATCATGGCTCTTTATTCTCTCCACATCCTCTCGGTTAACTATGCTGGTCTTGCACTCATACTGCTTGGTCTGATACTCTTCATAGCAGAAGCTTTCACCCCAACATTTGGAGTGCTGGCAGGTGGTGGTATTATTTCTTTCATAATAGGCTCACTTCTACTTTTTGAATCTCCTATCCCCGAAATGAGGCTATCTCTGTACACAATAATCATAGTGGCTACTATCTCAATGGCTTTCGTTATCTTTATTGTAAATCTTGCCCTGAAAGCCCATAGAAAGAGAATTATAACGGGACAGGAGGGAATGATTGGATTAACTGGAAAAGCAAATACAGACCTTACTCCTGAAGGCTACGTGTTCGTCCGAGGTGAGCTCTGGAGAGCGGTGAGCCAACAGGGTGAAATAAAGAAAGGAGATGATGTGGAAGTGACTGGATTTGAAGGGCTAACTCTAAGAGTAAAGAAGGTGAGTAAATAATGGGATTTTTTGACTTTCTTTTTACTTTTGTACCTGCAGCGGTAATTATTATCATCTTAATCCTTGCATCTATGCTCAAGATCATTCGTGAGTACGAAAGAGCTGTGGTTTTCAGATTGGGTAGAATTATTGGCGCTAAAGGTCCCGGACTTATTATTCTTATTCCTCTCATTGATAGAATGGTAAAGGTTGATCTGAGAACCGTTGCTATGGACGTCCCACCACAGGAAATAATCACCCGTGATAATGTGCCAATCAAAGTAGATGCCGTGGTTTATTTCAGAGCTTTTGACCCGATAAAAGTCGTAAATGAGGTGCGCGACTACGTTTACGCCACCTCTCAAATTTCACAAACTACTTTAAGAAGCATCCTTGGTCAGGTAGAACTTGACGAAGTGCTTGCGAAACGCGATGAGATAAATCACCGCCTTCAGTCCATTATCGATAGAGAGACAGACCCCTGGGGAGTTAAAGTATCACTCGTGGAAATAAAAGCTGTTGAACTACCAGAAGGCATGAAGAGAGCTATGGCAAAACAAGCTGAGGCTGAACGCGAACGCCGTGCCAAGATTATCAACGCAGAGGGTGAATATCAGGCAGCAGAAAAGCTTGTAAATGCAGCAAAGATGATTTCCAAACAACCAATTGCCCTTCAGTTAAGATATCTACAGACTCTTGTAGAAGTATCAGCTGAAAAGAACTCCACCACCCTCTTCCCGATACCAATCGATCTTTTCAAGCCTTTCATAGAAAATATTTCTAAGGGTAGTTCCAAATAACTTTTTTTATTAGAAATATGTCTTAAAATTGTCAGAGGGATGTTTAGATTATGAAAAATAGTGTCTTATTAATACTTGCCCTGATCCTGATCGTAGCAGGCTTTTCAGGATTGATACTTACCAATTTCAGCTCTCTGTCTTTTATTTCTCCCATTTCGAAAGCCCAGTTCAAATCAGAAGGTGAACGTATATTTTTTACCGGTTCAAGCTCTAAAAGAGTAATTCCTTTTGAGGGCGGTCCTATGTGGCTTAGAAGAATGGGTGGTGGTTGTGTTTCATGTCATGGTGAAGATGGTAGAGGAGGTATTCCGGTGATGATGTCAAACATTGTGGCACCTGATATAACCTATGATGAACTACGAAAAGAAGGAATGGCCACTGATGATATTAAGAAAGCTATCCGCGAAGGAATTAATGAAGAAAATGAAACCCTAAGCTGGATAATGCCCCGCTGGGAAATGACTGATGAAGAACTTGATGCAGTTATCGATTTCCTTAAGGAGTTGAGTAAGTAATAAGGAGGTGATTATTAATGATGTGGTGTCCCTGGTGAGGCAGGGGTGGTGTTTTTACCGGTCCATCAGGTTTTGATGGATGGGGGTGGAGCATGTTTTTAGGAATGATTTTCTGGTTGCTGATTATCATCGGAGTTATTTTACTCATTGTCTGGCTTGTTAGAACCGTTGCCACTGGAAGTTCAATAGAGAGGAGAGTCGAGGAAGACCCACGTGAGATTTTGAAAATGCGCTTGGCGAAAGGTGAAATTGACGAAGAAACTTACAATCGACTTTCTAAAAAGTTAAAATAACTATGGTGTTTAATGATGAACAATAATTTGTGGGAGATTCTCCAACAAATATCCTCTGAAGATTGCATACACTGAATCCCAGAAGAACAGAGCGGACAGGTTGTCTGTTCCAGAAATCCAGCAAGCGATCAGTCTGAGAAAAGCCAGCCTGAAACTGATGACCAGAATTCTTAGATGATCAAATTAAGTTCTGAATTTTTAGCATTGAGAATATATCTTCCAACAGCCCAATAATCATCTATTAAATCTTCCCTTACATATTTCCTGTGTATTCCAAAAAACTCAAGAGTGGTGTCACACGCAATAATTTTTCCGCCA
>CALIRS010000196.1 GCA_938042205.1 uncultured bacterium
GTCCATGCATGCGTACTAGCGAGCATGCGCCGATAATCGCCGTTAGCCAGAGCCTTGGTGAAGGCGATCAAAAGTGGCATGAACTCAGGCGGACATCCGGCCATTACCCCATTAACAATTTTTTCAAGTTTCTCACGGGAAACAGGTCTCTTTACCGTAGCTCTGGCAAGCCCTTTGAGTAGCTTTCCTCTGTCAAAAGGCTCCCGACTTCCATCCTTCTTGACTACAGTGAGAAGCATACTTGCTTCTCTACGCTCATATGTAGTAAATCTTTTTCCGCACCTCTGGCACTCTCTTCTTCTTCGTATGGTATATCCATCTTCGACAGGTCTTGAATCAAGCACGCTGCTATCAGGTTCTCCACAAAAAGGACAGCGCATCGCTCACCTTCTTTTCTTAACTATTTTACTGAAAATATCGAAATGATGCTTCCGTTCTTGTTAGAAGTAACCAATAGTTATAAATTTATGCGGTATGTTTACTCTAAAAGAAAACAGTATTGCCATAATCCTGATATTGATAACAATAGCTCTGTGGATATTCGGCTGGCTGCGTCTTGTAACCATACCCGTCTCTGTAAATGGAATAAGAATCTACGTCAGATATGGAGAATCTGTTAGAAATGCCATCATAAATGCCGGTTATAAAATTAATTATGGAAAAACGCTTGCAGTAAATGGTTCCGTAATTAAAGGAAGACAGGGGAAGCCACCAATCGTCTATTTCAATAAAAACATTGTCAGTTTCAATTACCCGATTAAAACTCCAGGTTCACTCACCTATATAAGTGGTAGAGATATTTACGAACCTCACGAGCACCGGTATGAAATCTTTCAAAAGGAACCCATCGTTATCGGTAACGGACCTTTTGTTAAACTTGAATCGATTCAGACAGGCGGACTTCGCGAAGTAATAGCTGGAAAAATCTCAGGAAAGAAAATAATAGTTGAACTCAGGGCAGCAAAACCAGCAGTATATAAAAAAACTGATGGAAGCAATCAGAAACTATGCGCGCTTACATTTGATGATGGACCCTCAATTTATACAAAACCAATTCTGAAAATACTGGATACATATGGTGTAAAAGCTACATTCTTTTTGATTGGAAAACATGTTGAAAAATATCCGGATATAGCTCGCCTGGTGGTATCAAAAGGACATACCATCGGAAACCACACATACTCACACCCTCCACTTGGAAAAATTTCTTCAAGTGAAGTAAAGCGTGAAATAGCTCTGGCTGAAAAAGCTATTTTTAAAGCTACCGGAGTCAAACCAGTGTGGTTTAGGCCACCCATGAGGAGCCTCAGCTATGACATTTTTGTTATTTCTGAAAAAGCAGGTTTGAAAATCGTTCTCTGGGATGTTGACCCTTCCGACTGGAAAAAACCTGGTAGCTCAGTTATTTACACTGAAGTGGTCAAATCGGTAAAACCAAACTCAGTGGTTCTTCTTCACGACGGTGGTGGGAACAGAACCCAGACCATTTCAGCCCTTCCAGCAATAATTGAAGCTTTGCAGAGAAAAGGCTACGTATTCGTTCCCCTCGATTTCTTTCTCAAGAAAAAGGTTTAATAAGAATTACTTCCTTCTCTGTAATTATTGCATCTACCCGGGCATCATGGGCTTCAGCCGGCAAATTCTCCTCTACTATCTGTAAAGAAAAAGCAAGGCCAATTTTATAAGTCTTTTCAGGTAAAGTTTTGAGGTATGCATCAAAATTTCCTCCACCGTATCCGATACGCCATCCCAGCCTATCAAATGCTACCCCAGGACAAATGACAACATCAGGATATACCCTTTCTGGCTTGGCTTCCCTGGGAACTGAAATTCCTTTGTAACCGAAAACTAAATCAGTCAGGCTTTCAACCCTTGAGATTTCAAATCCGCGTCTTTTAGGGACGGTAACTGGCGCCAGCACTGTGATACCTTTTTCAAGCATCCAGGATATTAAAGCCTGTGTTTCTACCTCAGACCGGTAAGAGATATAACAAACTACCCGCTCTGGCCTCATAATCCTTAGAATATTTGCTGCCTTTTCCTGAATCGCAAAACTAGATCTTTTACGAGAAAGAAAATCAAGATTTGCTCTTGCCTTCAAAAGACGTTTTCTGATGTCTTCTTTTTCTTGCCTGGTCTTCAAGGTAAAAAAATTAGAGCTCAACCACAAGCGCAGTTAGTGTTCTTTCAACTCCTTCAATAGTTTGAATCTCCGCTACCACTGACTTTCCTATGGCATCAGCATTCTCTTTTTCCACTTTTGCAATAATGTCATACGGACCCGTAACTGCGTTTGCATCAACAACACCTGGAACATTTCTGATTCCATCAAGGACTGTTTTTACAAAACCTGGCTCGACAGTGGTTAAAACGTATGCAATTGCCATCTATTACCCCCCTCCTTTCATAAATAGCATAAAACAAATCGATTCTTTTGTTTATCCTATTTTAACGTATTTTGATACACTTTATTCCCGTGACAGAGAAATCTGAAGAATTGCTTGATCAAAAAAGAAGAGATGACTTAGAGAAAGCGATTTCTTATTTAAGCGAGTTAAGAGAAAAGGAATATATCTTTTTTTCTTTCGATTCTCTGGAAGATACCAGGTTATTGTTCATCATTGAAGATCCGGCAGACCCTAACTTAAAAACACCTTTTAGAACCAGGGTTTTAGATTTCTTAGAAAGACAGATCAAAAAAATGAATCTTACTGACTCCAGATATTCAGTAATTTTTTACGATCGCAAAATCTTAAATAAGAAGCTTGAAATAATGCATGAAATAATTATCCTGGTTTCAGCTGTGAAACCACGAAATACTTTCATAATCTTTACAGGAAAGATGGAACTGCTTGAAGAAAGTCTTCAGAAGCACTTTTCAAAAAGCAAAAGAGGAGAATTTATTCTCGGTAAATCACGAATAATCATATTTCCAGACCTACTTGAGACTCTAAAGCAAAAATCTTATAGAAAACTTCTCAAAGAATTTCTTCTACAGGTTACTTAACAAGATGGCTATCTGCGCAATGTTCCGATAATTCTTTTTGTATAAACGAACAGCTCAAATAACTCAACAGTACTTTTCACCACAATATCAGCAGAATCTAGAACCCCGGGAACGGCTCCTTCTCCATCGAAAACTGCGATTCCAAGAGCTGAGCAAGAAAGCATTAGTTTGTCATTAGCACCGTTTCCTGCAGTAGCTGTTTCATTCGCTCCTAATTCAAGCAATACAGTTAATTTTTGCCACGCCTCATTTCCTGGTCTTATAACAATTAGCTCAGGTTTAATAAGATCAATGACTTCCTTTGAAACAGGATTGGTAGCTGCTGTAATTATATATGGCTTTAAATGATATTTGCCTACTACCTTGCTGCAAAGAAACAATGCCTGCTCATCAACCTTACCGTCGAGCGCCAGAGTTCCATTAAAGTCAAGCAAAAGATTCTTTATAGAAAGTTTTCCCCAACCTGGGATCTCAAGCTCAAACATATCAACAATAATACACCAAAAATTTTATATAAAAACAGAAAAGTATCTTGACAATAAAATCTTATATGATATTTTTAAAAATGTTAAAATATATTATGTTACGTGCTCCAAATATTAACCCTTGACAATTATACTATCAAGTTTATTAAAATATAGATATAAGAAAATATAAGCATAGGGAGGTGAGAGTGATGCTTAAAAGATTTGATCCATGGAGGGAACTTTTCACCCTTCGTGACGAAATAGAGCACATTTTTGACAGATTCTTTGGAGAAACGCTTCCAGTTACCAGGGAAGAGGTATCGTGGTATCCAGCACTGGATATGTACGAGACTGATAATGAGCTGGTGATAAAAGCGGAGCTTCCTGGCATCGAGTCGAAAGATGTCGATATCACTCTCAGTGATAATACCCTGACTATCAAAGGCGAAAGGAAGAAATCGGAAGAAGTTAAAGGTGAAAATTACTACCGTCGAGAAGTGTCATATGGATCATTCCAGCGCGCCGTCAATCTTCCAGTGTCTGTAAACACTGAAAAAATCAAAGCCACCTTCAAGAATGGGATTTTAGAAATCAAACTGGAGAAAGAAAAGCCTGCTAAAGGTATCAAGATTGACATTAAAGAAGAGAAGTAGTTTCTCCCTCTGAAAGGGGCACACAAAAAAGTGTGCCCTTTCTTTTTTAAGGTGAAAAAATGGTTGAAAAAATAGACGAAACAACTCCTCTTTATGTTATTAGTGTAGCGGCAAGGCTTGCGGGTGTACATCCGCAGACACTTCGCACTTATGAAAGAGCTAAAATAATTTTGCCTGCAAGAACTACTGGAAATTTGCGCCTTTATAGCCTCAGGGACATAAAACGAGTTAAAGAGGCACGTCGAATCATTCGCAAGTATGGCGTTAATCTTTCAGGCGCTCGCTTCATTATTAAACTGGAAGAAGAAGTGGAAAGTTTAAGAAAAAAGATTAAAGATTTTGAAAAGAAATAATGAGCATAAAATTTAAACAGAAATTATTTCACAATTTTTACCCAATCGCCTTCAGGATAAATATATATTTCCTTTTCAGGAGTAATCATTATCACTTTCAACCTGTTTTTCCTGGCAAATTGCAGACCTTCTTTTTCCCCCATAACAAAGATTGCTGTTGAAAGTGCATCTGTCTCAGCTGCTGATCTCTTTGAAACCACAGTGACAGAAGCAAGTCCCCCTGCAGGATAACCAGTTACAGGATCAAGTACGTGATGATATCTTTTCCCATCAACTTCAAAAAATTTCTGATAATCGCCAGTAGTAGAAACAGTTTCGCCGCTCCTTGTACGTATCACTGCTATCAGCCCCTGCCCACGTGGATTTTCAATACCAACTTGAAAGTTTTCACCATTTTTACTCCCGTTAACCAGCGTGCTTGATACTGAATTAATTAAGAAATCCCGATGCCCTTTTTTTCTAAGTAAGCTGCCAGCGACATCGATTGCATATCCTTTGGCAATGGCTCCTAAATCGATTGAAACTCCTGGAGGAGCAAAAACTTTTCCATTAGAAACAAAGACTTTTTTATATGAAGTATGGCGAAGCGCCTCTTTAATTTCCTCCTGTGCCGGAATTCTTCCTCCATGCGCAAAATCCCAGATTGTGATCAGCCTACCTACAGTGAAGTCAAACTTTCCGCCACTCATTTCAGACATTTCTAAAGATAAAATAAGCAACTTTTCAAGCGTTTCAGATACCGGATATCCCGATAAAGCGTCTCCTCTGGATATCGCGTCATTAAGCCTTGACAATTCACTTTCGGGGTCGAAATAATTAACTGTCTTTTCAAATCTTTTAAGAAAGTTAATGACCTGTGTAACATCTTTTTCGTTCTTAGCCTCAGAAAATAAGTCATATATTCTTACAGTGACAAGAGTATCCAGAGCAAAAAAAGATTTCTCAAAGCTACGACCTCTGTTATCCAGCCAGAAGTAAAAAAATATCAGAAAAAGGAATATCGTTACTGCTAAAATTGTCACCAAATTTCTTTTATTAAACAAGGTTGCCATATCTAATTTATCTAACTGGTATAATACAACATATAAAAAGAATGGGGGCAAGCTAATGAGGATTGGGCTGCCGCGAGGGCTTTTATATTATAAATATCACCCATACTGGGAAACGTTTCTTACAGAAATCGGTTTTGAAGTAGTGGTTTCACCTCCGACTACCCGTAAGCTTCTTAAAGAAGGTTTGATTCATGCTGAATCGGAAATTTGTCTCCCGGTAAAGGTATTCTACGGGCACGTCGCTTCTTTAATGGAAAAAGTAGATGCTGTTTTTATTCCCAGAATGGTATCCGTTGAAGGTAAAGCCTACACCTGTCCTAAATTCCTTGGTTTACCGGACATGATAAAAGCCGCATTCCCGAACATCAGGATCTTTTCGCCAACGATAAACGCTAAAAAGGGGTTCAAAGGATATTACAGGCAACTTCTTTTGTTTGCCCGACAATTCGAAGCCAGTGCTTTTAAAGCTTTCTCAGCCATAATGGCAGCTGAAAAAAATCAGAAACAATATATGGCACAGCTTTATAAAGGGATAATTCCAGTTAAAAACAACAAGATACCATCGAATGGCAATCCTAACATAGATAGTGTCAAAGTTGGTATAGCCGGTCACGCATACAATATATTTGACGATTATCTTTCCGTAGGTTTGATCAAGAAACTAACAGACAGAGGCGCCAGTGTAGTTACTCCTGAAAACGTTCCCCAGAAAACCTGGAATAAATATTCTTCCAAATTACCGAAACACCTTTTCTGGACTTATGAAAAGGAACTCATAGGTGCTTCTCTTTACTGGATTGAAGAACGTCTAATAGATGGACTTATATATGTAATGTCATTTGCTTGCGGTCCTGACTCAATTGTTCAATACATTCTTGAAGACGAAGCCCGAAAATATAACATGCCAATTATGCCTTTAATTCTTGATGAACATGCAGGAGAAGCTGGGATAGTTACCCGTGTTGAAGCTTTTCTGGATATGCTCAGAAAGAAGGTATACGCGTGAAACTTACCTTCCCCCACATGGGAAACGTAAGCATTTTAATAGAAGACCTCTTTGGAAGGCTTGAAATTGAATATATTACTCCGCCAAAAACCTCTTTAAGGACAGTACGTCTCGGAGTAAGATATGCCCCTGAACTTGCCTGTTATCCTTTAAAAGTAACGCTTGGAAACTTTATTGAAGGATTTGAGTCAGGAGCTGATGCTGGGATCATGGTAGGTGGAGTAGGACCATGCCGGTTTGGATATTATGCTGAAACGCAGCGCCGGATTTTAAACCAGATTGGATATAAAGTACCGATGTTCATTCTGGAGCCCCCATTAGCTCACCCGTTAAAATTTTATCGCACTTTCAAAAAAGTAGCACCTAAAAAGACACTTCGAGACCTTTATCGTACAATAAAGGTTTCCTGGAAAAAAGCTCGCTATATTGAAATGATTGAAAAACAAGTACTTCAAAATAGGTGCTACGAAAAAGTTAAAGGTTCAACTACAAAGGCACGCAAGAAAGCAATAAATCTTCTGGAAAGCGCTTTCCTGGAAAAAGAAATAGAAAATGCTTATCAGGAAGCTACCGAAATCATTTCTTCAGTGCCTAAAGAAGAATTTGACGCCCCAAAGATAGGCATCGTTGGCGAGTTCTTCGACCTTCTTGAACCTTTTGTTAATTTCGACTGTGAAGAAACTCTTGGAAATATGGGGTTCTATGTAGAAAAATCAGTTTACCTCACCGACTGGCTGAGCCCGGGAGGAAAGAACTTAATTGCCGGTCACTCCGCGGATGAAGTAGCTCGAGCTGCTAAACCTTATCTTTCCCACTTTGTGGGTGGTGACGGGCGTCCTACTATCGGACACACAATCCTCTACGCAAAGCACAACTTTGATGGTGTTATTCAGCTAATGCCATTCACCTGTATGCCTGAATTGATTGCTAAAAGTATTTTACCTAAAATTTCAAAAGATCTTGACATCCCAATACTCACCCTTGTTTTCGATGAGCAAACAGGCAAAGCAGGAATCCAGACCAGGCTGGAAGCTTTTGCCGACCTTGTTACTGCGCGTCGAAAGAAAGGTTTTAAGCCACGTCGAGAGATAATTGACTGGCTTGATAATAAAGATCAAGATTTGGTTGAGGTGTAAAAATGAAAGATAACTTTTATCTCGGTGTAGACGTCGGTTCCGTGAGCACAAACTTAGTATTAATTGATGAAGAAAAGAGAGTGGTTGCCTCTATTTACGAAAGAACCAGAGGAGAACCTATTGCAGCAGTACAGAGGAGTCTCATCCTACTAAAAGAACAAATGGATCGTCCATTTCGTGTCTCAGGAGTTGGAACAACAGGAAGCGCTCGTACATTAAGCGGCGTAATTGTTGGCGCCGACGTTGTCAGAAACGAGATTACATCTCATGCGGTAGCCGCCCTTGATCTTGTTCCTGAGGCCCGAACAATAATTGAAATAGGAGGTCAGGATTCCAAAATTATCATCCTTCGCGAAGGCGTAGTGGTAGACTTTGCTATGAATACCGTGTGTGCGGCAGGAACCGGTTCTTTTCTTGACCACCAGGCGCAAAGACTTGGAATCCCTATTGAAGAATTTGGCGATATTGCCATGAAAGCAGAAAAGGGAGCGCAAATAGCTGGTCGTTGCACCGTCTTTGCTGAGTCGGATATGATTCATAAACAGCAGGTCGGCTACCCTTTAGAAGAAATAGTGTATGGTCTCTGTGAAGCGTTGGTCAGAAACTATCTCAATAACTTAGCCAAAGGTAAAGACATTCTCCCACCCGTTGTTTTCCAGGGTGGAGTAGCTGCAAACAAGGGTATCAGGCGTGCTTTTGAAGAGGCTCTGAAATGCGAGGTTATTGTACCTGATTACTTTAATGTAATGGGAGCTATTGGCGCTGCAATTCTGGCAAAAGAAAAAACTAAAAGGACCGGAAAAACTAATTTTAAAGGCTTCGAAGCAGCAGAGATGAATTTTTCCACATCCAGTTTCATCTGCCAGGGATGTTCAAATAACTGCGAGATTGTAAAAATGAAACTTGAAGGGGAAACAGTGGCTCACTGGGGCGGTCGCTGTGGCCGCTGGGAAATCGGAGAAGTCGAGCGTATAGCTAAGGAGCAAGTGCTTTCTTGAACTGACAGCTGTCTATTAACTGTAAACTGTAGCCAATTAAGAGGATTAAGAATCTTCTCTTGTCGAAATGTATAAAGTAACGCAAAAAATGAAAACTTTTTCTTTTTATCATATACCTGAAGTGCTGAATTCACAATTCAAGACCTGACCCCATTTATTTGGGAAATGTTTGTTATTCTTGGAGATGATGGTATACTTTTTTCGCTTAAAATGAGTAATTTCTTTCAAATTATTAAAAAAGAAAAGATCGCGCCAAATGGGTTCCTTTTTCGAATCAAAGCTCCTGAAGTTGCATTACATGCTAAGCCCGGTCAATTCTTCGTTTTAAGAGTTAATGAACGAGGAGAGCGGATTCCCCTAACACTTGTCAGATGGAATAGAAGATCTGGCACTATTGACTTTGCCTTCCAGGTTATCGGAAAAACGACGCACCTGCTATCAAAGCTTAAAGAAGGAGACTTCCTAAAAGACGTGCTTGGTCCCTTAGGTCGTCCCTCTGAAATTAAATACTACGGAACCGTAGCTCTCCTTGCAGGAGGTTTTGGAGCCGCTGCTATGCTCCCAATTGCCAATGCACTTAAAGAAGCGGGAAACAATCTGGTAACTATTCTTGGAGCCAGAAGCAAAGACTATCTTATATTAGAAAAAGAGCTTAGAAGACTTTCTTCAAAAATTTATGTAATGACTGATGATGGTTCATATGGAATAAAAGGTTTTGTCAAGGATGGATTGGAAATGGCATCCCGGGAATACGATATTGCACATGCCTATGTTATTGGACCGGCTATAATGATGAAATTTACTGTTGCCGCCTGTCAGGAACTGGGCATTCCTAACACAGTGAGCCTAAACCCGATTATGGTGGATGCCACCGGAATGTGTGGCTCATGTAGAGTAAATGTTGGTGGAAAGACATATTTTGCATGTGTGGACGGGCCTGAATTTGATGGTTCTCAGGTTGACTGGAATCTGCTTCTTAACCGGCTATCAGCTTATTTAAACGAAGAGAAGCATTCCTATGAGCTGTTTCTGAAAAAGAAAGGAGTCTTACCCCGTGGCAAAGAAAAAAAGGCCTGAAAGGCAAAAAGACAAAAGCATTCCTTTCAAGGAGCGAATCTCCACTTTTAAAGAAGTTCCTCTCGGATTTACCGTTAGACAGGCTCTTCTTGAAGCAGAAAGGTGTCTTGAATGCAAGCGCCCCCGTTGTATTGAGGGTTGCCCGGTATCCGTTCCCATCAAGGATTTTATTCAGCTCATCAAGAAAAAAGAATACCTTAAAGCAGCTGAGAAAATAAAGGAAAAAAACGCTCTCCCGGCAGTTTGTGGGCGCGTTTGCCCCCAGGAAGATCAATGCGAAAAAGTCTGTCTTCTTGCAAAAGTTGACAAACCAGTAGCAATTGGAAAACTTGAGCGTTTTGCTGCTGATTACGAGGCTAAAAAACTGAAAGAACCGAAAAAACCTGATGTAAAGAAAGTTTCCCCCAGAAGAAATATTAAGATAGCAATAATTGGTTCGGGCCCTGCAGGTTTAACCTGTGCTGCTGACCTGGCACTAATGGGTTACCGGGTTACTATTTTTGAATCCCTGCATGAGCCGGGAGGAGTTCTCACTTATGGAATACCTGAGTTCAGGCTCCCAAAAAGAATTGTTAGAAGAGAAGTGAACTATATCAAATCCCTCGGAGTCGAACTCAAGCTAAATCATGCTATTGGAGCTACTCTTCAACTCGATGAATTATTTGAACGTGGATATGAGGCTATATTTATTGGAGTCGGCGCCGGGCTACCCCAGCTCCTTAACATCCCCGGGGAGAACGCTGTGGGAATTTATACTGCTAATGAATATTTGACGCGAGTCAATTTGATGAAGGCTTACCTTTTCCCCGGATACGATACCCCCATCAAAATAGGTCAAAATGTAGTTGTTATTGGAGGAGGGAACGTTGCTCTCGATGCTGCTCGAACTGCACTGCGTCTTGGAGCAAGGTCCGTTACTATTGCTTATCGGCGTACTGAAAATGAAATGCCAGCCAGAATTGAAGAAATTGAGCATGCCAGAGAAGAAGGAATCATCTTTAGATTCTTAATTTCACCGGTAGAATTTTTAGCGGATGACAATAATGTACTTACAGCTATCAAATTTCAACTAATGGAGCTTTCTGAACCCGATGAAAGTGGTCGCCGAAAGCCGGTTCCTGTGCCAGGGAAATTCGAGACATTGCCAGCAGATTTAGCAATTACAGCCATCGGAACTAAAGCAAACCCTCTGATTACGAAAACCATTCCTGGTCTCAAACTAAATTCAAAGGGATACATCGAAGCAGATGAGTTTGGAAGAACCTCGCGCGAAGGGGTCTTCGCAGGCGGAGACATAGTGACCGGGGCTGCTACCGTAATCTCTGCTATGGGGGCCGGGAAAAACGCAGCTCAAGCAATCCAAGAATACATTCTTAAAAAATATCAAATAAAACAAAAAATTTGATTTTTAATTGTTAACCATTAAGATATTCGCATAAACAATATTGCAGGAGTAAGCCTTATGCTTGTAAGAGTGAGGGTTTTCTTAACTTTAATTTCTCTGGTGCTGGCTTTTTCAATAACACCTGTTCCAGATATCGCTGAGTCGAAGAGAAGAATTTCTGTAACTCCTGGAACTTTTG
The DNA here is from genome assembly GCA_938042205.1 of uncultured bacterium. Taxonomy (GTDB): domain Bacteria; phylum Actinomycetota; class Aquicultoria; order SKW223; family SKW223; genus CALIRS01. The sequence continues at coordinate 11,333 of CALIRS010000196.1, forward strand.
AGTTTTCAGTCCCTGCCGGGACTGAGGTAAGCAATTCATTTCTGGTTTCCAATGAAGGAGACGAAAATATATCTCACATTTTTGTTTATGCTACAAATGTCAGGTTAAATCGAAAAGGTGTTGAAAGATATGACTTACCCCGACCTGAAGAACCTCTTTTAAGTTCACCCGCATCCTGGATTTATATAAAAGTTCCCGATCCTACAAAAATTATTGGAAATTTTCCTTTTATCGATCTTGTGGCAGGCGATTCAAAACGAGTAGATTTCATCATCAGAATTCCACCTCAGGCTCCTCCTGGAGATTACAGCACCATCGTATTTTTCGAAGCAAGAGAACTTGACTCCCGAACAAAGTTAGGAACGGTAGTTGGAGCTCGTGTCGGTTGTAGAATAAAAATTAGAATTCAGGGAGAAATTTTCGAAAACCTGAGCGTTCAAAAAATTCAGGTAAACAGAATGGTTATTGGAAATAGTGTCCCTTACGAATTCATCCTGGCAAATAATGGGAACATTGATGTACAGGGAAATCTTTTTGTTCGAATTTCTAATCTTAAGGGAAGAGTTCTTGCAGAACAGAAAATTCAAAAAAACGTTTATATTTATGCGAAATCAAGATTGAATTTTTCAGGAGTAATTAAGAGTGAAAAAATGGGTTTTGGACCACGGAAAATCGAGGTTCTTTTCAAATACGAAAATGCTCGAGGTCAACCTGAAGTTCTTAAAAAATCAGTTTCCTTTATATCCCTGCCTCTTTATATTTTTTATGCTGGTCTGGTATTTTTTTCCGTAATTATTCTTTTCGTGTCATTCTCCATAGATACCAGATTGAAGAAAAAAGGAGAAACTTTCAAGCAAGAGGTACGTCAATAAAAAAGAGCGGGCTAATGCCCGCTCTTTTAACTCCCTAAGGGAAGCCTTTTAGCTCATTCCTGAACTGCTGTGTAGGTTATAACCGCTGTATATGTCGTCTCAGGAGCAACATCCCAGGGAACAGTTAAACGATAATCATACGTGACATTTCTTATCCCTGGATTCATGCTATCCTCAAGTAACACCGGACCATTTGAAAATGCAACATATGTTCCACCAGATTTCTTGTACTCCATATTGTTCACGCCAAAAGAATTGGAACCGCTGGTAAAATCAGTTGCTGTATAGCTCAAATCAAACTTCTTATTCGACTTAACCGTTACTGATACTGCTGGTGAGATTTCAACAGGGTTACCAGGATCAATATTTCCGAAATTAACCAGCCCAGTATCTGTCTCAATTGTTATCTTGGGGTTGGGATTTACCTGAACTGAAACATTGGCATCCACAGCATAAGCCGAATAAATCATCCCGGTGATTAGAACGAGAGCTGCTAAGATAACTCCTGCTTTCTTCACTACTTTACCTCCCTTCTGCAAATATTGCCATGATTTTAATCGGCGAATATTGTAAAACCTTTATAGATCAAGTGTAAATTTTTTTTTAATTTTAATATCACGGAACACTATGGGGTCAGGTCTTGAATTGTGAATTTCGCACTTCAAAGGCTTTTAGCTAATAGTTAATAGCCAGAGCCAATACTCTATTCTGTTAGAGGCATGAGATCCATTTCGTATACCTTTCTTGAACACCAGCCTCTCCCCACATCTTTTTAACCCTTTCATCTTCACAAATAGCCTTAACCATATTTAAATAATCCTTTGTGTCCATACCAATTATAGGAACTCCTGCCTTTTGCCTGGCAGAAATTAGAATAAGCGCGGTCATGCCAGCTCCAAAAACCAGCTCAAGATCTTTTTTAACTACATTCTCAAGCGCCTCAAAAGGTTCCATCTTTAATTCACCTTTATGGATTTTCCACCCTTTCGGGATAATTCTACCTTATGGGTTGCACAGCTCAAACAGGGATCATAGCACCTGACAGCCATCTCAATTCTATTAAGCATCCCCTCGGTGACATTTCCATTTTTTATGTATTCTTTTGCCACCTGAGCTACTGCCAGATTGATCGCCTGATTGTTATGAGATGTAGCTACGATGATGTTTGCTTTTCTAATCCTCGATGTATCATCTGTCCAGTAATGATGAATCAACACACCGCGTGGCGCTTCGATAACTCCTACGCCTTCTCCTTCTTTCCTCTCAACTTTTACACGCACCTCAGTGGAAACAATTTCATCATCCTCTAAAAGTTCACGGGCTCTTTCAACAGCATAAAGTAACTCTATTAATCTCGCATAATGATAGTAAAGCGAACCGGAAACAGGTTTATTTCCACCCAACTTCTTGAAATTTTTATGTTCTTCTCGAGCCAATGGCGTGTTTATACTTTCCGCTACATTTAGCCTCGCTAGGGGGGCAACTCTATAAATTCCATTTTGCCAGCCCATCTTTTTATAATAAGGAAACTTCATCCATGAATAGCTTTCTACATGTTCATCTATATAGTCAAGATAACTTTCTGGTCTAAATTCTTCAATAACTTCTCCATCGGAACTTATAAATCTTAAATCACCATCATAAAGCTCAAGATTACCATTTTTTACCATTCCTAAATATCCTGTTTTAATATCTCCAAATCGAGGAAAAATATCAGAATATTTTTCCAAAATATCATGTCCTATGCTTATAGCAAGTTTTGCCATCGAGATTGCTTCCTCTGTTTCTTTCAGCAAATGGAAGCGGTCTTCATGTGATAATGGGCGGCTCATCCCGCCAGGAATTGCAGTAACCGGATTAGTTGCACGACCGGCAACTTTCTCAATAATATTTTGTCCTATCTGGCGCAAACGAATCGCCTTCGCTGCCAGTTCAGGAGAAGTTGATGCAATACCAGCAATATTTCTAACCGAGGGATCACTATCTGGTCCTATTAGAAAGTCCGGGGCTGTCAAATAGAAAAAGTGAAGGGAATGAGAATGAATGATCTGTCCCATATGCATAAGCTCCCGAAGCATTTTTGCTGCATCAGGTATTTGAACGCCAAACAGAGCATCACATGCTTTAGCAGCCGCCAAGTGATGGCTTACGGGGCATATACCACAAATCTTGGTAGTAATGATTGGCATGTCTGCAGCCATCCTGCCTTCGCAAAATTTTTCAAATCCGCGAAATTCAAGAACATGGAATCTTGCCGACTCAACATTTCCATCATCGTCAAGATGAATAGTAACCTTTCCGTGTCCTTCTAAACGAGTAACTGGGTCTATTCTTAAAACCTTGCTCATTTTTCAAACCTCCTATTTTTTATAGTCGTAGGGATAATTGATATTGGAAGAGAAAAACGGTATCCAGTACCAACTATATCTTCCATAATCATTAGTCCGCCAGCTGGTAATAATGAGGCGAGAGCGTTTACAATTTTTGCACCCTGTTCACGAGCAAGATCAGTTGGACCCTGGCAGCCACGGCAGGGAAAGTTTCCTTTTGTGGGGCAGTTTGCACTGCAACCTGCTCGAGTAGCCGGACCCATGCATAGAACACCCTGCTCAATAAAACAGTGTTTGTCATCAATATGGTCAAGCTCGGGAACTGTATTTACAAAATCAGTAACAAATTCTCTTTTAGGTATCCACATTTTATCCTGCATTCTCCGACATTCATAACAGACACTGTGTGTTGGAAGTTTAAACTCCTTTCCTTTAACAACTGTCAGAAGAGCCTCTTTAATGGTTGCAGGAAGAGGTGGACATCCAGGAATATAACAATCTACTTTTACCAGCTTATCGATGGGTTTAACCGACGGTAGTATTTTCGGTATTTCTTGATCATCAGGAATTAATCCTTCAGAGGTACTTTCACTCGTGATATATCCTCGTTTTATAACTTCCTTCACAGGGAAAAGGTTTCTTAAACCTGGCACCCCACCATAACAAGCGCATGTACCAAGCGCAATCAAAACTTCTGACTGTCTCCTCATCTCTTTTAATACATGTTCACTATGAGTATTTCCAACACCACCTTCAACAATCCCGACTGAAACTTCAGGTATCTCTTTGCTGTCTACCAGCGGTGAGTATTTGATATCGACTACTTCAAGCAAATCAAGAAGCTCAGAGTGAGTGTCAAGCAAGGCGATATGACACCCTGAACACCCTTGAAGCCAGCATGTGGCGATAGATACTTTTTTATTCATCCTCATCACCTCTTACACTTTAAAAAATCACTTTAGATTCGCGAAATGTTCCATAGCTTTATTGATGCACTTTGAACCTTCACATGGGGAAACACCTAGAATCAAAAGTCTCTCCGGATCTATGCCTCTACTTCTTAAAATTTCACGGAAGAGATTTGCTCTCCTTCCAAGATCAATATTTCCAACAATGTTGCGACAGTGACCTTCTTTGCAAACACAGACTACAACGCCATCAAAACCTCTTCTAAATGCTTCCAGAATTAACTGCGTATCTATCCTGCCTCCGCATTTAACCCTTAGGGGAAGATAACTTGCAGGATAATTCACTTGTTCATAAGCTGCATAATCGATAGCAGGGTAACCGCATCCTTCACATGCGAAGTATAAAATCTTTGGACTTCCGTTAGCTTTAAATTTGCTTAAGATATCAATGCTTGAAAGTAAGAAGTCTTTTGTATAACTCTTTAGGTCTCTAGCACCTGTTGGACAGGAAGTGACGCAATTTCCACACCCCCGACATCTTTCGTAATCAATAACTGAAAGATGCCTTGCAGTATCGATGGTTGAGGCGTTAAAAATGCATGTTTTTACGCAGGTACCGCATCCGCCACAGATTTCTTCATCAACTCTGGAAATGAACAGTTCATGGTTAATTGTTCTTTTGTTGAGAACATTAGAAATTGCC